>JAQUXV010000332.1 GCA_028692205.1 Eubacteriales bacterium | reverse complement strand
TCGCCAACATATCGCACGATCTTCGTACGCCGCTGACCCTGATTGAAGGGTACGCGGAAGCTATGCGGGACCTGCCCGGGGAAAACAAGCCGGAGAACATGCAGGTGATTATTGACGAAACGCGGCGATTGACCAGCCTTGTTAACGCTGTTCTGGAATACAGCGCGGGGAAAAGCGGCAACCAGAGCATCGAGCCCTGCGAGTTCAACCTCACCGCGAGCATCCGGAGTATTCTGGGCCGCTATCAAAAGTTAACCGCTTTGGACGGTTACCATGTCCGCTTTGATTTTTCTCAAAGCGTAACCGTGTTTGCCGATGAAATGCGCATCGGGCAAGTGGTCTATAACCTTATCAACAACGCGCTTACCTATGCCGGCGAGGATAAAACCGTAGTCGTTTCCCTTCGGGTAACCGACGGTATTGCGCGCGTGGAAGTAACCGATACGGGCGAAGGGATTGCGGAGGAAGAACTCCCCTACATTTTCAGCCGCTATTACCGCGGGCAGAAGCCGCATAAACGCGCCGCCGTAGGCACTGGGTTGGGTTTGAGCATCGTCAAGGGTATTCTGGATGCGCACGGCCTGAAATACGGTGTCAACAGCCGTCTGGGGGTTGGCACCACCTTCTGGTTTGCGCTTCCCGCCGTCAACGTAAAGGATGAGGCAAACGACTTCCTTCCCGGCGACGCGGACGATTAACACATCTCGCGCAGACAGAAAAACACTCCCCCTGCCGCATAAAAATATGCGCTTCAGGGGGAGTTTCGCTTTGTATTCCAAGAGGCTAAAAATAAAAATTGCTCAACGCCGCCGCCAGTAATACGCTGCCTAACAGCACTACGGCAAGCATTAAGGCGATAAATCGCGTGGCTCTGGTTTTACGGCTCTTCTTTCTCGTTGTCTGCGCGGGCATAAACCGGTTTCCCCCTTTGCTTTTCCGCATTGATAACGCACCGATTATAGCACATTGCATCCCGGTACGCAAACCGCTAAAGCGGCACTCTGCGCTTGATGCGCTGATCGACCGTAACGGCTTCCCGCCTTATCCGTTGGGAAAAGCCATCACGTTTAACAAGACGGCTTTTCCAGTAGGAAGTTAGTATTTACCGACCCCCGCTGGAACAGGCAACAGAATCACCGTTTCATTCGGGGTTTCAGAGCTTCAATGATGCCGCTCGCCTCTATACGCCGTCGGCGGCAAGCGCAAGACCCGCTCACCGAAACCCCGATGGGATGTTCTTACAGGCAGTCCTTCCGAGCCATGTATTCAAGCGTGCGCAGAAGCGCCAGCTTGCCGTGTGCATAGCTTAACCCGCCCTGAAGGTAAACGGTATAGGGTTCCCGCATGGGCGCGTCGGCGCTCAGCTCGATGCTGGCGCCGGAAACAAATGTGCCCGCAGCCATAATAACCTGATCTTCATATCCGGGCATATCCCAGGGCTCCGGCAGCGCCATGCTGTCCACCGGCGAAGCCGTTTGAATGCCCTGGCAGAAGGCAATCAGCCTTTCCGGCGTTCCAAGCTCCAGCGCCTGGATAATATCCGTGCGCGGCGCATCCACCGCCGGAGTGGTTTTCATACCCATGCCGCCAAAGATGGCCGAAGCCAGCGTAGCTGTGCGCACGGCCTGCGCCACAACATGCGGCGCCATAAACAGGCCCTGATAAAACGGCTGATAGCTTGCGGCATAACTGCCGATTTCCAGCCCCACGGAAGGCGCGGTGAGCCGATAGCTGATGCGCTCCACCAGGTTCTTTCGGCCAACCACATAACCGCCGGTGGGAGCCAGCCCGCCCCCCGGATTCTTGATAAGGCTGCCTACGCAAAGATCCGCCCCGAAGTGCGTAGGCTCTTTTAAGCTTACGAATTCCCCGTAGCAATTATCCACCATCAGGCAGGCGTTGGTATACTCGCTGTGCAGCATTTCCGCCAGAGGCGCAAGCTCCTCCGGCATCAGCGACCGGCGCGCGGCGTAGCCTCGGCTGCGCTGCACGGCCACCACCCGCGTATTCGGTTTCATGGCGGCGCGTATCGCGGGTAAATCCAGCAGCCCTTCCCCGTTCAATTCCACCTGCGAATACGTGACGCCCATCTCCGCAAGCGAGCCGATCTGCGGCTTTCCAATACCGATGATGCCGTTTAGCGTATCGTACGGCGCACCGGAAACACTGAGCAGCTCATCTCCGGGGAGCAGCAAACCGAACAATGTCATTGACAGCGCGTGCGTGCCAGAAGCGATTTGGGGCCTCACAATCGCCGCTTCCGTGCTAAATAGATCAGCATAAATCTTTTCCAGCGTATCCCGCCCGATATCGTCATATCCATAGCCGGTCGTAGGCGCAAAATGCCTCGCCGCTACCTCGTATTTCTGAAACGCATCCAACACCCGCGCGGTGTTTTGCAGCGCAATACCGTCAATTCGTTCGAATGCTCCGGCGCATTTGGTTTCCGCAATCCTTACCTGTTCGTTAACGGTCATGTTCCCTCCGAAACGCTTCGCCGATGCGAAGCGCTTTCTCAATGCTGTCTTTTTCCGTCATATCCAGCCACTGTACGCGGCTTTCCGCGTTAAACCATGTCCACTGCCTTTTGGCATATCGGCGGGTGTTGCGCTTCATCAGCGCTGCGGCTTCCTCAATCGGCGTTCCCTGCAATAAAACCGGTGTCAGTTCCTTATACCCGATTCCCTGCATCGCCTGCGCGCCCGGCGTCACACCGCCACGCAAAAGCGTTTCCACTTCACGGAGCAGGCCGCGGGCAAGCATATCGTCTACGCGTTCATCCGTGCGATGGTACAGCGTTGCCCGTTCCAGCGTCGTACCAAGCATGCAGAATGTGTAGGGTCGTTCCGCGGAGACCGTTGTCTGTGCAGAAAGGGGTTTTCCCGTCAGCAGGTAAACTTCCAGCGCGCGGGAGACCCGCGTTATATCGTTTGGATGCAGCTTCCTGGCCGATGCGGCATCCACTTCGGCCAGCCGCCGATGCAACGCCAGTTTGCCCTTTTCGTCCGCCGCGGAAGCCTTCAGGCTTTCCCGTAACGCCATGTCGCTTGGAATACCGCCCAAATTCAGCCCATCGGTAATCGCCCGCAGATAAAAGCCCGTTCCACCGACCAACATCGGCAGCTTTCCACGCCCTGCAATCTCCCGGATGCAGCTTTCCGCCTGTTCGGCATACTGCGCCACGGAAAAGGCTTCCGTCGGCTCCACAATGTCCAGCAGGTGATGCGTGATCCCTTCGCGCTCCTTTGCTGAAGGTTTCGCCGTACCGATGTCCATACGCCGATAGATCTGCATGCTGTCCATGTTGATGATTTCGCCGTCCACTGCGTGCGCCAGCTGAATGGCCAATGCCGTTTTACCGCTTGCCGTCGGCCCGACCACGCAAAGCACCGGTATCTTCCTCATGCTTTCCCCTCTACGGAATGCGCCTGAAGCGTTTTTCCAGTTCCCGTTTGTTGAACTCGGTTACAATCGGCCTGCCATGCGGGCAGGTGGGCTGCGCGCCGGTTTCAAGCATCTGCGTAAGCAGCGCCTTCACATCGTCGTCGCCCAGGATATCCCCGCCCTTGATGGCGTGTTTGCAGGCCATCTGCGCAACCCGCCTGCGCAGGCGTTCGCGTGTCACCTTTCCAT
>JAQUXV010000018.1 GCA_028692205.1 Eubacteriales bacterium | reverse complement strand
CCGGAGAAAAATGCGCCCGTTCGGTTTGCCTCGGGCGGCGGGTTGTCTTGCACCTGACCTGCGGTGAGCTGCCCCTTAAAATCCAGCATCGGATACATATCACTATATCCCTTTTTGAATGCCGGGATACTCTCATAAAAATCTTTGTCGCAAACCGGGAGAACAATTTCCGCGTCGTAAACCCAGGCCAAAGGCAGTAAATTGCTCAGAAGCGGAACAATGGCAACGCCTTCCGGCACAGAAGAAATATCGCAACTGTACTCAATGGAGAAGGGTTCGCTTACATTGAACGCTTCTTCGATTTCCCCTTCCACGCGGAAAGAATAAAGAATCGTGTTGTTTTGAACCTGAGGGTGATCAATAACGATCTTATTACGCATTCTCTTATCCCCTTTATTGTTGAACCCGGCGCTTCCCACACAGCGGAAGGCCGGAACAAAATTGTTGTGATTTCCGCGTTCAAGAAGAATCGCTAATCCCGGCCCTGTGCTTTTGGCGGGCGGAGGAGGCTGAGCCAAAATGTGAAAACCAGTTTCAACGCCCGCGGATCGCCCGCCCCAAACAGCAGCCGGGAAACTCGTTTTACGCGCCGCCCTGTTGGCTGGCGGTAAGGCCGCAAATTTATAGTGCCTGAAAATATGAATTAAGTGGTGATAAGCCATTCGAAGCGCTTGATCGATCGAGGCGGCTTCTCCCATCCACCGCAGTAGCGATTCCGTGGGTTATTTAGCATCGTTTTTCTCTGCTATTGGTGCGATCCTCCTCTTTGAATGCTGTAGCATCATTCTTCTATTACTGACACTTCTAGTCTCGCCTGAACAGATCTCTTGTATAAATTTTCTCCTCCACATCAGCCAATTCTTCCGCCCAACGGTTACAAACGATCACGTCACAGGTGGTTTTAAGCTCTGCCAAATCACGAATCACCCTACTGCTATAAAAATCATCTTCCTTAAGCGTTGGCTCAAATACAACCACTTCCACGCCCTTAGCCTTTATCCTCTTCATCACACCCTGAATAGAACTTTGCCTGAAATTATCGGATCCGGACTTCATAGCCAGACGATACATACCGATCACAGGATGCGCTTTCTCCGGATAACCTGCTTTGGTTAGTATTCTGTCTGCTATAAAATCCTTCCTCGTCCTGTTAGCATCCACAATAGCACCAATGATATTATTAGGGACGTCATTATAGTTTGCCAGCAACTGTTTGGTATCCTTGGGCAGGCAATAACCGCCGTAGCCAAAGGAAGGATTGTTATAATGGGAGCCGATACGGGGATCAAGGCATACGCCGTCAATTATCGATTTGGTGTTCAAGCCGCGCACTTCGGCATAGGTGTCTAACTCGTTGAAGAAACTGACGCGCAGAGCAAGGTAGGTGTTGGCGAAGAGCTTCACGGCCTCCGCCTCTGTAGGGTTCATGAAAAGTGTATCGATCGGTTGCTTTATCGCTCCCTGTTGTAATAACAAAGCGAATGTCTCTGCGGCTCTCTCCAAGCGCTTATTACTGTCTGGAACGCCGATAATAATGCGAGAAGGATACAGGCAATCATAGAGAGCCTTGCCTTCTCTTAAAAACTCCGGGCTGAACAGAATGTTATCATAATGGTACTTGGCTCGGATGCTCTCTGTGTATCCCACCGGTACTGTTGATTTGATAACCACCACAGCATCGGGATTTACGGCAATCACTTGCTCAATGACCGACTCGACCGAACTCGTATCGAAGTAATTTTTGACAGAATCATAGTTTGTTGGCGTGGAGATGATTACGAAGTCCGCTGAAGCATAGGCTGCATCGCCAT
This sequence comes from Eubacteriales bacterium, assembly GCA_028692205.1. The sequence goes on along the minus strand of JAQUXV010000018.1, from coordinate 15,377 downwards.
CAGTGGTAGCGGACAATGAAAGCTCTTTGTTTGAAAGATACTCCTCTATTTCTTTATCCGCAATTGGAGAGATTTTTTTGTTGATCATCTCTACTTTGGCGCCGATAATGTCCACGGCCGAAACCTGGTTATGCTGTGCTAAAAGAATAGCGTTTGATAGGCCTACATAACCAGTACCGGCAACGGCAATATGATAACTCGTCTTGCTTTCCATTTGGGTTCCTTTCATAACAGGATCAGACACAAGTTACACTTTATAGTATTCTTTATACCACGTTGAAAACCTTTGTAACCCGATTCGAAGATCGGTTGATGGCTTAAAACCCGAGATCATGCTCAAAAGTATTCGTATCGCGTATATCACAGGGACGTCGTCCGGCTGCACTGGAGCCAACTCCATATGCTGTTGAACATCAAAGTTTTGGATAGCCTACCCGCTCTAATGGAATCACAATCTAAAATCGGACAAATCGATAAGCTTCAGATTTTCTGAATTCCGCCGGAGACAGGTATCCCAGCGCCCGTGCAACCGGATGTTGCTGAACCAGTGCGTATAGTCCGCCAGTTCCCCCGTTAAAGAATGTTAATCCCGTCCCTGTGCTTTTGGCGGGCGGAGGAGGCTGAGCCAAAATGTGAAAACCAGTTTCAACGCCCGCGGATCGCCCGCCCCAAACAGCAGCCGGGAAACCCGTTTTACGCGCTGCCCTGTTGGCTGGCGGTAAGGCCGGATATCATAATGCCTGAAAATATGAATCAGATGGTGATAGGCCATTTGCAGCGCCTCGCGCGCGTGCTTTGGATCGTTTCGGTTTTGAAAAAATTGATACCGTTCGACCAAGGCGTCGGTTCCGTCCAGCCGCTTTTCGGAGAACGAAACTTGCGTGATGCTGTCGCTGCGAAGCATATGGTAATACAGCGCATCGCGGATCACGGCCACGCGGTTGCATTTGCCGATGAACTGATGGATCGTGAATTCGTCTTCGTGAATTTTCCCTTTCGGGAAGCGAAGCTCCTCGAATATCGCCTTTTGAAACAGCTTCGCCCAAGAAACCACCGGCAGCGGGCCGTCCCAGCGGGCCAGACAGTCAAACGCCTGCTCCCGGGTCAGGGTCCTATTGGCGGTCGCCCCCATGGCGCGCGCGGCGGATTTGCCACGGCTGTCGACTTTCAGATGGCTGCAGGAGCTCATTTCCGCCCCGGCTTCCGTTAGCGCGCGGTACAGGGCTTCCAGCAGCTCGGGGGCGACGCAGTCGTCGCTGTCGATAAAGCTGATGTACTCGCCGCGTGCCGCGTCGATTCCGGTGTTGCGCGCGGCGGATAATCCGCCGTTTTTTTGATGAATCACCCGTATGCGGGAATCCGTTTGTGCATAGGTATCGCAAAGCGCGCCGCCGCCGTCTGTGGAGCCGTCGTCCACCAGAATAATCTCCAGCGGGGCATAGGTCTGCTTTTGCACGCTGTCCACGCAGTCCGGCAGGTAAGGCTTCACCTGATACACGGGAATGATAACGCTGATCAGCGGACGGTCCTGCAGGATTTCGCTTTGTTCCATACGGGTTCCTCCTTCGGGCGTGGGATGCTTCGAAGCGTTCCCGCGCGCTTTGGGGCGATTATTTTATTTGGAGAGATACCGGCTCAGGTATTCTTCCAGCCGTCCGTCGCGGAGCAGCTGCAGTTTCCGGTGCAGGGACGGGGTAAGGTTGGGCTTCATGAACCGATAGTAGCATACGCAAGGCCGCTTGAAACTGTCTAGCGCCGTGGACAGGCCCGTGCGTTCCAGCTGCATCTTCAGGAAAGCCGCGGGGTTTTCGGCCTTTAACGAAGCCTGCGTCAGCGTATCCAGCAAACGGCCGAAGCGATAGCATTGCAGTATTGGGCGGCTGGCATTGGTAAGCCCGAAAAACCGGTCGTACGCTTCCTGTACGGTCAGCCGGTATTCCAGATAGCCTTCTCTGTACTGGTGATAGGTGGAGCCTTCCCGATACCGGTACAGATAGGTGCGCGCCGGAAAACAGCTGATTTTTTGGACAAGCGACAGGTATTGCATGCAAAACAGTGCATCCTGCCCCGTTTTTTGGCCGACGGAGAAGCGCAGGTTGTGTTGCTCAATTAAACTGCGCCGGAACAGCTTGTTGCAGGCGGAGCCGATGTATTTGGAAAAACCGGTGTGCAGAATATCCTTTTTCAGCTCCTCCAGCGTGTACGCATGCCGCCTGATGCGATTGGTGAATTGATCCTGAATATGCTTGCGCGGCGGATCGTCAAAGGTTTGAAAGCCGCACACGGCTACGTCGGCGCCGACGATATGGCGGCGAAGCAACGTAAGGTGTTTGGGGGCCAGCAGGTCGTCGGAATCGAGAAAGCAGATATATTCGCCTTTTGCGCGGTCAAGGCCATAGTTGCGCGCGGCGGATACGCCCGCGTTCGGCGTGTGGAAGGCCTGAATACGGCTGTCCAAACCGGCATACCGGTCGCAGACGGCACCGCTTTGGTCGGGCGAGCCGTCGTCCACCAGCAGCAGTTCCCAATCGGGATCGCTTTGCCGGAGCATGCTTTGTATGCACGGCTCAATGTATTCTTCCGCCCGGTAAACCGGCACGATTACGGAAATCAGAGGTTGCATGGACGATGGCTCCTTTACTGTGCGTTGACCCACCTGTTCAAATGCTGAAAAACCCGGATAAAAGCCCGGTATTTCCACTTGAGGCTTCCGCCGCAGGCTTCGCTGCGCCGGATAAACCGGGGGTCGCAGACCTGTTTGGAAACAAGTGAAAACCGTTTCCGCAAGGTAAATTTGCGGTTCTGGAGGGCGCGCTTTCCGGCACAGCAGTATTCCACCACATTTTTCAAATTGGCTAACGATTGATACTGCGGAACCTTCCAAATGGACAGAATATACCGGTCAACCACATCGCCGGTATACAGAATGGATTCAAAGTTTTTTGCCGTCGTATTGTGCGTGATGCTCTCTGCATTCGTTCTGTAAAAGTACAGCATATCTTCCGCAAAGAAAAAGCTTTGCGCGGCGGTAACGGCCGGCAGCATCATCAGCAAATCCTGCCCCTGTTTAACAGGGGTATCCGGACGGGAAACAATTTGGCCGAACAAGGAACGGCGAAAAGCTCTCGGCCACAGCGTGTTCATTCCCCAGCCCGCGCACAGGGCGCGATAAACCTTCGTTTTATCTTCCCCGGTGATGACCTCGTTGTTCGCAAAGGGGATTCCCGTATCGTAGCGGCGCTGAAACTGCGGGTCTACGGACGCGCCGAACGAAATGATGTCGTAATCCGCGGCGGATAATCCCCGGTTGATTATGTCCAGCGCGTCGCCGCGAAGCCTGTCGTCGGCATCCAGAAAGAGCAGGTATTCCCCCTCAGCCGCGTCAATGCCAACCTTGCGTGCGTGGTAGGCTCCGCTGTTTTCGATATGGAGGGCGTGCACATGGTCGGGATGGGCGGCGGACAGCGCATCACACAGGCGTGGGCTGCCGTCGGGGGAACCGTCGTCCACCAGGATGACTTCGTAGGACTCGAAGGGCTGCGCCAGCACCGAGCGAACGCATTCATCCAGATAGGCTTCCGCGTTGTATACCGGGACGATAACAGAAAATTTCAAGCTCGCTTTCCTCTCTTCTACGTTACAGCGTTTTTGCCGGGTTGCTTACGACCAGCTCCCAAACGTGTTTTGCCGCGATATCGGAGTCGCATGCCTGCGCCTTTAGCTGGTCGGCGGCGTCGGGATAACGCTGCGGGTTCCGATAAGCACGGATAACGGCGTCCGTCCAGGCCTGCGGCCCCTGATGAATGGGCAGGAAATCCAGGTGATCCGTCAGTTTGGCCTGCGGCGTAATGGTATCCGAAAGGTAACAGGGCAACCCGTTTGCCTGCGCTTCCACGCTGGAAATGGGGTTTCCCTCAAAAAGGCTTGGCAGCAGAAAAACATCCATGGCACTCAACAGGGATGGAACATCGGAGGAGGCGCCGTAGAAAATAATGCGGTCTTGCACCCCTTTTTCCGCCGCCTCGGCTTTCATGCCGTCCAACAGGCTGCCCTCGCCTACCAGCAGCAAAACCGCGTTCGGCAGCGTATCTTTCAGGTCGGCCATCAACGTTATCAGGAAAGACTGGTTTTTCTGTTCCTCGCACCGGCCTACCGTGCCCAGCACAAACCGGGTCGAGATGCCCAGCTTATCGCGAACCGCTTCCCGGGCCGCGGCGCTGAACCGGAAGCCGGATACGTTGATCCCGTTGGGGATCATATGGCAGGAAACCAGCTTCCGTTTGGGGTAGAGCCATTCGGCCGCCGTGCCGGAACAGGCCATCCGCACGGTGGGCGTGCTGGCGAAGAGCTGTTTGCTGATCTCGTGCGCCAGCCGTTTGACGAAGTAGCCGCGGGATTTGATCAGCCCCGCGCAATGGCTGTGTACGGCGCGAACAGGAATCCCCGCCCGTTTTGCCAGATGGCAATAGAACAGCGTAACGGCGTTTGCCATTTGAAAATAGACGACGTCATATTTGCGGGCGGCCATCACGCGCCCGATCGAAAGGCAGGTTTTCCATACGCGCGAAATGGGGTTGGCAATAGGCAGGTCAAGCACCGTATCGAGGGGCACGCCCAAAGCGGACAGCTCCGCGTGGTAACGGTCCGTTTCCACCTGCGCGGTAAGAATTTCACATTCCACGGTTGCGAGGTCCCAATGGCGCAAAAGGTCCATGATATAGCTTTCCTCGCCGCCGTTGGACCAGTGATCCACATAAATGCAAAGACGCTTTTTCTGTGAAGGAACGCTTATGGTTTCACGCCCCCTTCCGGCTCCGTGCGGACGCCGGCGCTGCCCTTTTCCGACAGCGCGATTCCCAGCAGAAGTACAAACGGAAGCATCTGCGCGGGGGCGAAGAAACGGTTTTCAAAGAAGGCTGCGATTAAAATTCCGACCAGACAGCTGTACAGGCTTACGCGCATGGCTCTGTTCGGCAGCGCCAGGATCGCTTTGCGCATCTGATAGCACAGCATGAGCATCAGCAACAGGCCGATGATGCCGTTTTCGGCCATCACCTGCAAATAGCTGTTGTGCGCATGGGCGGCCGTATGGGCAACATGGTCGTTCACAATTTTCATGGCAAAGCCCTGCTGGCCGGTGAACGCGTATCGCTTTAGCGTAATATACTCCGATAGCTGCCCGATGGTTTCCGTATCGTCGTAGCTTCCGGTTCCCATGCCGATGACCGGCGACTTGATAAACAAATCCATCGCCCTGGGCCACAGGTAGAAAAGCCGGTCGATCACCGTGCCGCTGCGGGTAATGCCGTCGCTCATCAGCCAACCCAGCTTGCGGGCTGCCTCCGGCGTCTGCAGCTTGGTGGGAAGCGGAGCATAGTATTGGGTGTTCTGCTTCCAGCTTTCATAAACGTTGTCAATCGGGGCAAGCGCCTGATACACCACGCCGACGCACAGCATAAAGGCGAGCAGCAGGGCGAGAAAAGCGTAGATATCGATGTTTGCGAGAAACCGGGATTTTTTGAACAGGCCCCGGTCCTTCAGCAAAAGCCACAGGATGGCGACGGCGATGGCGGCAAGCCCCATGACACTGCCCCGGGAGCCCGCCATGATCAGCGCCCAGAGGGCAACACCCAACGCCACACCCCATACCCATTTGCGGTTTGGTTCGCTGATCAGCAAACCGAGGGCGCAGCTGCCGAGGCAAAGCAGGAAGCCGCCCGCCGCGCTGTGGGACTCGAACAGGGAGTAATATAGCGCGTCCCAACTGGTGAGCGGGTAGGTGGCCGGAGACAGTGTAAACCACAATAGAAGCAGCAGGTTCAGCGCGCTGGCGAATAGCGTGAACGCCTTCAGCATCTTGATAGGCGCTATTTTCCACTCCATCAGGGAGCAAAGCAGTATGGGGATAAACAACGGGAAAAAACTGCCGTCCCGGCGGTAAAAAGCCGCGTCAAGGAAGCTTCCGGCATCATAACGAAGCGTGCAAAACGCAAAATAGGCATAGGTAATCAACAGCCAGATATGCAGCGGCGTAAGCTGCTTTTGCCGATAGGCCCGGTACAGAAGAAACGGCAGCGCGGGCACCAGCACCGCGTACCCGACGCTGACGGGCACAAAGTTTGTAACGGTAAACAGCAGGCTCAGAAAAACCACGCATGTGCCGAACCATTTCCACAGATTGTCCATGCCCGTTTTTGTAATCTTCGTGTTCGGTCATCCTTTCCAGCCGATGCGCGCGGGCACTGCCCGCGCAAACCAACGGCGCCGCAAGCGTTTGGTAAATCCGTTACAGTGAAGCGCGATCCGGCAACACAGGCAGAACGGCCCGCGCCGGTGGAGAATGGCGCATACCCGGCAAACCGGAACCCGCGCCCGTGTAAACCGTCCGCCGCCGTAACGTGATCGGGAATCCGCATCGGCCCCATCGGGAACAGCGATTTTCAAGGGCCTGCGTATGCGGCAACAACACCCCTTGAGCGCTTTCTGAAACGATTTCCCTCAGCGTATTACGCAGGTTACATTTTACAGAATTGTCTTGCAAATTGCAATTGCTATTCGGGGGGATACTGCATGGCGGAGGGCCCTGCGGGGGAAGGCGGCGGTTTTACGGCGGAGAGCGCAAGGGGCCTGACCGGCGACGGCATGGAATATCTTACCGCTCTGTAACGGGATAAGGCGTATAAGGAAGGGCATTTGCGTTTCTACACCCCGGAGGCGATTGTTGGAGGAGCAAGCTGTTTTCACTCCGCCCCGCCGGAGGGGCAAGCCGGTTCCAACCGACCCCTCAACAAAAATCGCATTGCAGCCGTCGATACGGCTGCAATGCGATAGGCAGATCAATGAAAAATAGTACCGCGCGAAACGGAACGTAAGCTTCGCACCCAACGCCGCGCTTATACGGGCTTCCTCTTGCGAATGAGCCGATAAATACCGTATCCCGCAAGCAGGCCGCAGCTGCCAAGCAGCAGGATCAGCCACAGCTCGGGGGCCGCCGAATCGCCGGTTACCGGGATTGCGGGATTCCACGGGGCGATGGAATAACCGTTTCCAGTGGACGCAAGTGCGTTGCCCGAGAGATCGGTAATGGTTCCGTTGCCGCCGGCCGTATAGGTAACGGTAACCCCCGTGTATTCCGCCGCCGCCATATTGGCAACCGTGAGGATCACGGAACCCTGCGCCGTGGAGTAGACCTGAAAGGTGTTCCCGGTGCCGGTTTGGGTTACGGTAAAGCCGCCGTCATTCGGCTTGGCAACGTTTAAGCATTCCTCGTTCAGGGTGACTGTGATTCTGGTATCGCTGTCGCGAACCACGCCGATAATCATCGGGGCGCTGGTATCCCACGCGGCGATGGTTACGCCCGTCGCGTCCGTGGCGAGCGCGTTGCCCGACAGATCGGTGATGGTTCCGTTTGCGCCCGTAACGTAGGTGATTTTAACGCCCGCGTAACCCGCCAGAGCAATGCTGTCCACTGTCAGCACCACGTGGCTTGTGTCCGCACCCTGCGCCGTAGCGCTGACCGCGTAGGTTGTGGAAGCATCCCCAACCTTGCTGACGGTAAAACCGCCGTCATTCGACTTGGCAAGTTCCCGGCATGCCTCGCTCAGCGCGATGGTGATCTGCGTGTTGCTGTCGCGAACCGCGCCGGTCATCGAAGGTACGCTGGTGTCCCACGCGGAGATGGTTACGCCTGTCGTGTCCGTGGCGAGAACGTTGCCTGCCGTATCGGTGATGGTTCCGTTTGCGCCTGTAGCGTAGGTGATTTTAACGCCCGCGTAACCCGCCAGGGCAATGCTGTCCACCGTCAACACCACATGGCTCGCGTCCGCACCCTGCGCCGTAGCGCTGACCGCATAGGTTGTTGCGGCGTTCCCAACCTTGCTGACGGTAAAACCGCCGTTATTAGATTTGGCAAGGTTCAGGCATCCTTCGCTCAGCGCGACGGTGATTTGCGTGTCGCTGCTGCGGACGGCGCTGGAGAGTGTTGGCGGGGTATGGTCGATGGTATAAAGCTGGCCGCTCGTATAGCCGGAAGCGATATCCGTACCGGCGGTGTCTTTAATGCCTGTTCCGCTGCTCTTCAGGTCCAGCCGCAGCGTGCCGTTGCCGGAAATTGCGCTGACGGTAACATCGTAAACGGATGTGCTGCTGGCAGTAACCGAGAGGATATTTCCGCTAACGCCCCCCACGGGGCTGAAGAGAGAAAAATCCGAAGTATCCACGCCTGTTACCGCCTCGCTGAAGGTGACGCGATAGACAACGCTTAGGAGGGCGGTCGTTTCCGTAGAGGGATTATACCGGTTGATGCTTAATACCGTTGGCGCGGTATGGTCGAACGTATAGGTCTGGCCGCTGGAAAAACCCGTGCTGATGGCGGTGCCGCCGATATCCTTGATGCCGGTGTCGGCGTTTTTCAGGTCCAGCCGCAGCGTGCCGCTGCCGGAAATCGAATTGACGGTAACGTCGTAGACCGAACTGGTGCTCTGCGCCACCGACGCGACGGTTCCGGTAACACCCCCGGCAGGCGAGAAAGGGGAAAAGTCCGAAGCGTCCACACCCGTAACGCCTTCGCTGAAGGTGACGCGGTAAACCACGCTGGCCGCGTTGGTGGTTTCCGTGGCCGGATTATAGCGGTTGATGCTTAATACCGTCGGGGCGGCGATATCCCACGCGTCAACGGTAACGCCCGTTAAATCCGTGGCGAGGGGATTGCCCGCCGTATCGGTAACCGTGCCGTTTAAGCCGGCCATATAGGTGACGGTTACGCCCGCGCCGGCCGCTGTACCGATGTCGGCGACGGTCAGCACGACGTGGCTGGTATCCGTACCCTGCGCTGTGGCGCTGACCGCATAGGGGGTGGAGGCGTCGTCGGTTTTTTTAACGATGAAACCACCGTCGTTGGATTTGATAAGGTTTTGGCAGGCTTCGCTCAGCGCGACCGTGATTTGTGTGTCGCTGCTGCGGACGGCGCTGGAGAGCGTCGGCGCGGTAAGGTCGAACGTATAGGTCTGGCCGCTGGTGAAGCCCGTGCTGATGGCGGTGCCGCCGATATCCTTAATGCCGGTACCGGAGTTTTTCAGGTCCAGCCGCAGCGTGCCGCTGCCGGAAATTGAATTGACGGTAACGTTGTAGGACGATGCGCTGCCGGACGCCACCGACGCGACGGTTCCGGTAACACCCCCGGAAGGCGAGGTGAGGGAAAAGTCCGAAACATCCACACCCGTTACGCCTTCGCTGAAGGTGACGAGGTAAATCACGCTGGTTGCGTTGGTGGTTTCCGTGACCGGGTTGTTCCGAAGGATATTGGTGACCGTCGGGGCGGTGGTATCCCACGCGTCAACGGTTACGCCTGTAGCATCCGTGGCGAGGGGATTGCCCGCCGAATCGGCAATCGTCCCGTTTGGGCCGGCCGTATAAGTAACGGTTACGCCCGCGCCGGCTGCCGTGCCGAGGTTAGCAACGGTTAGCACGACGTGGCTGGTATCCGTACCCTGCGCTGTGGCGCTGACCGCATAGGCGGTGGAGGCGTCGCCGGTTTTATGAACGGTAAAACCGCCGTCGTTGGATTTGATCAGGTTTTGGCAGGCTTCGCTCAGCGCGACCGTGATTTGCGTGTCGCTGCTGCGGACGGCGCTGGAGAGCGTCGGCGCGATCTGGTCGAACGTATAGGTTTGGCCGCTGGTGAAGCCCGTGCTGATGGCGGTGCCTCCGATATCCTTAATGCCGGTACCGGAGTTTTTCAGGTCCAGCCGAAGCGTGCCGTTGCCGGAAATAGAATTGACGGTAACGTCGTAGACCGAACTGGTGCTCTGCGCCACCGACGCGATAGTTCCGGTAACACCCCCGGAAGGCGAGGTGAGGGAAAAGTCCGAAGCGTCGACACCTGTAACGCCTTCGTCGAAGGTGACGCGGTAAACCACGCTGGCCGCGTTAGTGGTTGCCGCGGACGGATTATAACGGTTGATGCTTAAGACCGTCGGGGCGGTGGTATCCCATGCGTCAACGGTTACGCCCGTTAAATCCGTGGCGAGGGGGTTGTCCGCCAGGTCGGCAATCGTTCCGTTTATGCCTGCCGTATAGGTGACGGTTACGCCTGTACCGGCCGCCGTGCCGAGGTTGGCAACGGTCAGCGCCACATAGCTCGCGTCCCCGCTTTGCGCCGTGGCGGTAACCGTATAGGCGGTGGAAGCATCGCCGGTTTTATGAACGGTAAAACCGCCGTCGTTGAATTTGGAAAGATTTTGACATACTTCGCTCAGCGAGACCATGATCTGCGTATCGCTGTTGCGAACAGCGCCGGTTATCGTCGGCGGCGTGGCATCGTTCGAGCCGAGTATGATGTCGTCAAAACCAAAAGCGGTGTCGGACGTGTTGGACGTTACTGTAAACGAAGAAACCGCCGTCCAATTCAGAGCTACCGTATGGCCGTCGTCGGCGCCGATGGAATCCGTGACGGTGGAATTGGTACCGCCGGTTGGTGTATACGTCCAAGTGCCCGAAGCTAGCCCATACGATTCTACGGCATAAGCGCTGATAATGTTAACCGGCTGACTGAATGTGAAAGTCATGATGTCGTCTGAGTTGGACCCTGAAACAATCAGTTTCCCGCTGGAAATGCTGTCGATAGAACCGTCGGTAGAGACGTTATAAATATAGATCCCCGTATCGGACAGGTTGGAATTCGTAGATGTAACGGTTGCGGTAACATCGCCTTTTCCAATAACAGATACGGTTTGAGAAGCGCTGGAGTAAAGTGTGTCGTAGTCTGCCGTTTCCCAATCGAAAGTGCCTACAACACCCGCTTTGGCCGGTGTGGCCAACCACGGCAGGAAGATGATTGCGATCACAAGAACCACCAGAGCCGATATCTGTTTTTTATACGCCAGCCCAGACACTTGCGTTTCCCCCTCGGTGTTTTTTGAATCGATACCCGTATATGCGTTATGAATTGTCCTGTTGTGGCAACGGCATCCGTCCACTCGGCAGGCTGAGCACGAACCTACTTTACTGCGTTCCGCGAGCGCTTCGTGGCAGAGCTTCTTCTAAAAAAGTCAACCAGGGCTGGTTGTTCATGAAACTGATACATGTTATAACGAAATTATATTCTACCTTATTATAATAACGCGGGGAACCTTCGTCAACTGATTCTTCCCGTCAAAATAAAATGCGCCATGAAATTAGCAGATTTGTATTGATTTTTTTTCAAAGTTCGTGTATGATTACAACGTTGTCCCCAAATATGCTGTTATAGCTCAGTCGGTAGAGCACATCCTTGGTAAGGATGAGGTCGCCAGTTCGAATCTGGCTAACAGCTCCACAAGAACCCCGCAAGTTGTATGGCTTGCGGGGGTTTTGTTACTTGCGGGGAAGCGGTATTCTTTTATTTTTCATCGAAAATCAGGGAAAACGTCGAAATTGGTTTTACGATATGGATGGTTGTATTATCGAAAAATCATTGTGAGAAAATGTCTATGCAATATTGACTATTAATACGATGGCGTCGCGTCGTGGGCCGTTTTCATCCATCATTCTCTTATTCTCCCGGCATAAGGAGTGGTTTAGGCGCAAACAATCGTCTGTGCGCGGGCTAAGGCCTTTTCCAGATGCTCACAGCAGTTATCCGCGCCAAGCTTCTCCAAAAACCCTGCCTTGGTCAGCATGTTTTCCGGCTGTGCATTCAGGTGCGAAAGCACGAGGGTTATTCCTTTTTTTCGACAGCCGTTCAAAATCTGTTCCAGCGCGTTGAGGGCGGTAATATCAATACAACTGACGCTGCGCATACGCAGGATGATGCATTTGCAATCCGCTGTGGAAAGGCTGGTGGTTAACTTGTCGGCTACGCCGAAAAACAGGGGGCCATCCAGCTCGTAAACGCGTGTGCGCGGAGGTACTTCAACGCCGTTTCCCATTTCCAACTTATCCGCATCCACCCATGCGCGCACACCGGTTTCCTCCGCCATCCGTTTGACAAACAAAATGCATACCAGCACCATGCCGACACTAATGGCGACGACCAGATCAAACACGACCGTAAAAACAAAGGTGGTAACCAGTACAAGAATATCGCTTTTGGGGGCTGTTTTGCACAGCCTGACAAACGTACGCCACCCGCTCATGTTATAGGCGACCACAAATAATATCGCCGCAATAACGGGCATCGGAATCAGCGCGGCATAGGACATAAGGGAGATCAGCACGAACAGCAGCACCACCGCATGAACCATCCCCGCAACGGGCGTGCGCCCCCCGTTTTTCACGTTGGCTGCCGTGCGCGCGATGGCGCCTGTTGCCGGAATGCCGCCAAACAGTACGGCCACAATGTTGCCAACGCCCTGCGCAATCAACTCCATGTTGGAGTTGTGGTGGCTGTTGATCATACCATCCGCCACCACGCAGGAGAGCAGCGATTCAATGGCGGCCAGCAGCGCGATGGTAATGGCGTCCGGAAACATCACGGCAATACGGCTATAGTTAAGTGCCGGGAGGTGGAATGCAGGCAACCCCTGGGCGACAGTGTAAAGATCCCCGATGGTATTTACGTGTAACCCAAGACCTTGTACCAGGAGCACACCCACCAGTACGGCAATCAGCGATGCCGGGATATGCCTGCTGATTTTGGGCCAAAGCAGCAACACGGCTAGCGCGGCTGTTCCCACCAGTAAAGCCTGCAGATTAATACTGGAAAAACTGAGGATGATGGCACGCAGCTTATCTAGCGTATCGACCGTTTCCAATCCGCTAAGATAGGTGATGCCAAGAAAATCCTTGATCTGTCCTACCAGTATGCTCACGGCAATACCTGCGGTGAAACCAATGGTGATTGTGAAGGGAATAAAGCGAATAAGCGACCCAAGCTTGAAAAAGCCCATCAGCATCAGCATAAGCCCAGCCAGAAGCGTAGCGATGATAAGCCCGTCGGTTCCGTTTTTAGCGACAATTCCCGCTACAATAGTTGCAAAAGCGGCAGTCGGCCCTGCAATTTGGACCCGACTGCCACCGAGAAGAGAAATGATGAAACCCGCGAATACGGCGGTATAAATGCCCTGCTCGGGCTTGACGCCCGATGCAAGCGCCAGCGCGATAGAAAGCGGTAAGGCGATGATGGCGACAATGACGCCTGAAGAGAGATCCTTCATGAACTGCGCTTTGGTGTACCCTTTTAAGGTGTGAACCAGCTTGGGTTGGAGTTTCTGCATCATTACGGACTTCCTCATTCATAGATTCCGCGATGGACAACTGTGGCAGTGTACCAGCAGGGAGGAGGCTCTGTCAACAGGTAACTATTGAAAAAGTACGGGTTATGCGACGGCATGGAACGGGGTACCGCTGCGGACGGTACTTGCTGTTTGTTTTCCGGTTCCCGATGGGATACAGGGCCTTTTTTGCAGATAGACCCTGCCGGTTCTATCCGGTTCAATGCCGGAACGAGGCGAGGACAGGCGAACCGTCCGGAGGGGATGCGATGCGACGGCAAACATCCTATCCCGCCTGAGACAGCCCCGGCCAAACCCGCGGGCGGCACGCAACCATTCTTTAACGAAATACATGCCATTAAAACACATACCCTTAAAGGACATAGCTCCGCAGGGCATCGGCTTGACCCTGTCCGGCTGTCGGCCGGTTGGCAACCCCATTTCAAGCAAAACCACCGGCTGAGCCGGTGGTATGCACCGCGCCTTCAAGGCGAACCTACCGGCTGCGTCTCAAGACGCATTGAATAGTCTGACAACCGCATTTCTTTCTCAGGCCGCCGCTAAAGCGGCCTTCTCTATGCCTTGGATTCCTTGCTACCCGTAAACGGGTCCATATACTCCTTGAAGGAGATTTGGTCGGCTATTACATCTTCGTCGAGCTGTTTACGAATATATTTCGCGACAGCTTCCTTATTTGCTCCGACTGTATCCACGTAGTATCCTCGGCACCAGAAGTGCCGGTTCCCATATTTGTATTTCAGGTTCGCGTGTCTGTCGAATATCATCAGTGAGCTTTTCCCTTTCAGATACCCCATAAACTGCGATACACTGATATGCGGCGGAATACTCACCAGCATATGAATATGGTCGGGGCAAGCCTCTGCTTCCAATATCTCTACTTTCTTTGCTTCACATAGCTGACGTAGTATCTTCCCAATATCCGTTTTGATTCTCCCATACACCTGTTGCCGCCTGTACTTTGGTGCAAATACAATATGATATTTACATCTCCATTTTGTATGTGATAAACTTTCTTTGTCATTTGTCATAAATGACAAACCTCCTTTGCTTTCTTACGGTTGCCAGACCGTCTCTAGTATAGCAAAGGAGGTTTCTTGTATCTTAAGTTTTTCATCCTCACCAGCTCCGCTGGTGGTTAAATAACGCTAAAGCTTGCAAACAGACAACGGCCCCGCGAAACTCGCGGGGCCGTGCCGTATTCTTTAATTTCTGCAACCGCCTACCTGCCGGGTGCCCGTCAGGCGACCTGTTCGAACTGGCTGTTGTACAGATCGGCGTAGAAGCCTTTCTGCGCCAGCAGATCCTCGTGTGTGCCGCTCTCCACAATGTCGCCGTCGCGCATTACCAGAATAAGGTCGGCGTTTTTGATGGTGGATAGCCGGTGCGCGATCACAAAGGAGGTGCGGCCCTCGGTTAGCTTGTCCATGGCGCGCTGCACAATGCGCTCGGTGCGGGTGTCCACGGAGCTGGTGGCCTCGTCTAGGATCAGCAGCGGCGCGTTCTGGATCATCGCGCGGGCGATGGTAATCAGCTGCTTCTGGCCTTCGGACAGGCTGGTCTGCGACCCCAGCACCGTATCGTACCCCTTGGGCAGCGTGCGGATGAAGTGGTGCAGGCCCACCGCTTTACTGGCGGCGATCACCTGCTCGTCGGTCGCGTTTTCTCTGCCGTAGGCGATGTTTTCGCGAATCGTGCCCTCAAACAGCCACGTATCCTGCAGCACCATGCCAAACTGCTCGTGTACGTTGTGGCGGGGTAGATCGTTGATGGGAGTGCCGTCCAGCAGGATTTTGCCGCCGTCCAGCTCGTAAAACCGCATTACCAGGTTGACGATGGTGGTTTTGCCCGCGCCGGTGGGGCCTACGATGGCCACCTTCTGCCCGGCCTTCACGATGGCGGAAAAATCGTGGATGATGGTCTTGTCCGGGTTGTAGCCGAATTTGACGTGGTCGAAATCCACATCGCCGCGAACGTGGCTGAGACAAAGCTTCTTGTCGCTTTCGTCCGCCAGCTCCTTCTCCTCCAGAAAGCCGAACACACGCTCGCCCGCCGCCGCGGTGCGCTGCAGGTTGTTGAACGCCTGCGCGATCTGGTTGAGCGGCTGGGTGAACAGGCGCACATACATCATAAACGCGACGATGACGCCGAAGGTGATCACGTTGTTCA
>JAQUXV010000331.1 GCA_028692205.1 Eubacteriales bacterium | reverse complement strand
TTGCTGATGTATTCGCGCCGAGGTTCCACCTTGTCGCCCATAAGCACGGTAACGCGCTTTTCCACCTGCGCCGCGTCCTCGATGGTGACCTGCAGCAATTTCCGCGCGGAGGGGTCCATGGTGGTGGACCAAAGCTGCTCCGGGTTCATTTCGCCCAGCCCTTTATAACGCTGGATGGTGTAATTCTTCGAGCCTCTAGTGGCGGTTTTCAGCGCCGCGTCGTCGTACACGTATTCCACTTTATTGCCGCGCGCCACGCGGTACAGGGGCGGCATGCCGATGTACACGTGCCCCTCTGTGATCAGCTCGCGCATGTAACGGTAGAAGAAGGTAAGCAATATCGCGCGGATATGAGCGCCGTCCTGATCGGCGTCGCTTAAAATGATGACTTTGTTGTATTTAAGACCTTTCAGGCTGAAGCTCTCGTCGATGTTCGTGCCCAGCGCCGTGATAACCGAGCGGAACTCCTCGTTGGACAGCACCTGATCCAGCCGCTTCTTTTCGGCGTTGAGCGGCTTGCCGCGTAGCGGCAATATCGCCTGAAAACGTCGGTCGCGGCCCTGCTTGGCGCTGCCGCCGGCGCTGTCGCCTTCGACGATGAAAAGCTCGTTCTGCTCCGCTTTGCGCCCTGTGCAGCTGGCAAGCTTGCCCACCAGCGGCGCGGCTTCCAACGCCGATTTGGTGCGCGCCACGTCCCGCGCTTTGCGGGCGGCCTCGCGCACGTGGGCGGCGCGAACAGCCTTTTCGATCAGCTGCTGCGCCAGCTCCTGATGCTTCAGGTCCTCAAAATACGCGGTAAGCTGCTGGGTGAGGATGGCCTCCACCGCCGGGCGAACCTCGGTATTGCCGAGCCGGCCTTTCGTTTGTCCCTCGAACTGCGGGTTTTTGACCATCGCGAGCATGACGGCGGTCATGCCCTCGCGGAAATCATCGCCGGAAAGGTTATTGTCCTTATCCTTCAGCAGCCCCAACCGGCGGGCAAAATCGTTCATCACTTTGGTAAAGGCGGCGCGGAAGCCCGTTTCGTGCGTGCCGCCCTCGCCGGTGGGAATGTTGTTGACGTAGGAAAACACGTTTTCCGTGTAGCTGTCGGTATACTGGATGGCAATGCGGAACTGAATATCGTCCCGGCTGCCTTCCAGATAGATGGGCTCGTCAAACACCGTGGTTTTATCGGCATTCAGGTATTTTACATAGTCGGAAATGCCGCCCTCGAAGCAGAAAACCTGCCGCCCCGCGTGCGTTTGAGCGGCGCCGTTGGTTTTCGGCTGCTCGTCGTCGCTTTCGTCCAGCTCGTCGGCAGCGTCGCGCACGGCTTCTACAGGGGCGGAGGCACGCTCGTCAATAAATTCGATGGTCACGCCCTTATTGAGGTACGCCAGTTCCCGCAGGCGGCGCGCGACGGCCTCGCCGTTGAAAACAGTGGTTTCGAACACGTGCCCATCCGGCATAAAGCGTACCAGCGTGCCGCGCTTGCGCGTGTTTTCCAGCGCCTGTAGTGGGCCGGTGGGCCGACCGGCGACGATTTTATTCAGCTTGGGGTCGTACTTGCTCTCAAACCGCATCTGGTAATGCTTAAATTCCCGGTAGGCGTCCACCGTCATCCACGAGGAAAGGGCGTTGACCACGCTTGCGCCAACGCCGTGCAGCCCGCCGGAATAGCTGTAGTTTTCATTGTTGAATTTGCCGCCCGCGTGCAGCTTGGTGTAGATCACCTCAACGCCGGACATTTTCAGCGTCGGGTGCATATCCACCGGCACGCCGCGCCCGTCGTCGAACACGCTGGCGGAACCATCCTTATGCAGGGTAACGCGAATGTTGTGCGCAAAGCCGCCCATGGCTTCGTCCACCGCGTTATCCACAATCTCCCACAACATATGGTGCAGCCCGCGCGAGCCGGTGGAACCGATGTACATGCCCGGTCGCATGCGCACCGCATCCAGCCCCTCGAGCACTTGAATATTCTCCGCGCCGTAGGTCAAACGAATCGCTCCTTTTTACATGACAAAAAAATGTCCATTCAGGAAAGTATAGCATATTTAGAAAAGAACACACAAGTGGGGACTATATTTCGTACCTGAGGGTACGGCCAGAGAACCGAGGTTCTCTGGAGGTTCCTTCTTTTATGCTATTTAGCATATAGATAGGGGGATGTGCCTGCGGACACACAGGGGGGTATCGCACCTGCGGGTGCGACCAAAGGGCTTTCCGCTCGCCCTTTGGAAGCCTTCGGGCCCTGTTGGGCTTTTTTTTATGCCATTCGGCACACAAGCAACAGAGGTATCGCACCTGTGGGTGCGAGCAGGGGCTTTCCGCTCGCCCCTGCACCCTTCGGGTCGCCTGCGTTGGCGGCGGGCTGCGCGAAAGGGTCGCTCCTCGGAGTACAGGATAGTCGTCCACCGCCGCTGCGGCAGCGGCGACCGACAAGCCTGTCCATCTTGCGGAGCGAACCCTTTCGCATCCCGCCTTGCTTGCCGTCAGGCGACAGGGGAAATGATGCACGGATTGGAAGAAAGTACCAATGGTATAGGGGGTATCGCACCTGCGGGTGCGACCAAAGGGCTTTCCGCTCGCCCTTTGGTAACCTTCGGGTCGCCTGCGTTAGCGGCGGGCTGCTTGAAAGGGTCGCCCCTCGGAGTACAGGATAGTCGTTCACCGCCGCTGCGGCAGCGGCGACCGACAAGCCTGTCCATCCTGCGGAGCGAACCCTTTCGCGTCCCGCCTTGCTTGCCGCCAGGCGACGGGGAAATTTAGGCTGAATTTGGATGAGGGTTCAAAGGATATGCTGAAGTTTGCTCTGGTAGGCAAGCAGGACGCGAACAGGGAAAGCATACGCAAAGGAATAAGAATGAGATAAGTTTTACATATGCGATGGGTTTCCATGCAAATGTTTGGAAAGCATATGAGGAGTTAACGGAAGGGAGCTTTTCTCTTCTAATATTATAACGATTACTTTATCTCTACATGTTGGACAACCGATTTTTCTTCCGCTTGCAGATTGTTGCTATTAGGGCGCGGTGCTCCCTCGCAGGATGGACAGGCTTGTCGGTCGCTGATACCGCAGTATCGGCGGACGACTATCCTGTACTCCGAGAGGGAGTATCGCGCCCCTACCGAACGCAAGCGCCGAAGGCTTCCAAAGGGCGAGCGGAAAGCCCTTTGGTGCGTCCGCAGACGCATACCCCTGCCCGCGCCGGCTGGTGCGATAAAAGGAGAAGCCCAACAGGGCTCGAAGGATGTAGGGGGCGAGCGGAAAGCCCCTGCTCGGACTCGTAGGTGCGACACCTTGCGTGCTTTTGGGAAAGCCGGGAGGGGCACCCCCTCCCGGTAGAGCCCCTTGTTCCCTCTTGCCTGCGCATGGTATACTGGTACTGCTCGCCGGAACCGGATAGGGGGACCCGGAATGGGTTCCACAACAGAAAGGGCGATTGAATGAACGCTTCGTTGTATACGTTGAGTAAAAAGCGCCGAGTACTGACCCTCGCCGGATGGGTGTTTATGATAGCGTCGCCGTTCTTGCTGCTGGCCGCGGTATCGGCTGCAATCGGGCAGAACGCTTTTCAGGCTAATCCCGTATGGACGGATGAACTGGATTACTGGCGCGGTGTGTTTTCGTGGTTGAATGCGGGAGGAACGACGGGTTATTCCGGCA
>JAQUXV010000330.1 GCA_028692205.1 Eubacteriales bacterium | reverse complement strand
GCTATCACGCTGACGCTCATGCGTTTTCCTCCTTTTCACTGCCGTTTCGCCGGGTGAACTGACGGATCGTCTGTATGGCGAATTCGACGATCATTAGCACACACCCGATCGGGATGGGCGCATACACTAATGCGAAAGGAATATGCAGCATATTGGTTACGCGGCCGGTTTGGAACATCTGCAAAATATAGGCGCAGCTCTGCCACGCGGTATAGCCAAGCGCGGCCGCCGTAGCCGCGAGGATTGCCAGGCCCATATACCGCTGCACCTTTTGGGGAAACAGTTCCACCAGCACGTCGATAGCACAGTGGTTGCCCACAACAAAGGCATACCTTCCGCCGAAAAACACGATCCATACAATCAGCATCAGCTGCACTTCCTCCTGCCAGGCGAAGGGGCTGTTGAAGGCGTATCGCATAATCGCGCCGCTGAAGGTAACGCCTACCAACCCAACGAGCGACAGGCAGGAAAGCACGGTATCCAGGTTCATCAGCAGGTGTAGAGCCGGATTTTTCTTTTTCACGGAGCAAATCCTCCCTTCAGAGGTTATGAAATTCAACCGGCCACGCACCTGCGAAGGCCGCCCCCACGCACTGGAACAACAGGCTTTGCGCCTTCGCCGGTCAACAGGCGAAGGCGCGCCGCCGTTTAGCAGGGCAGGTTCATAAGGGTACGGCACGGAACCGCTCGGAATTGCCGTTTGGCGCGTTTCCGTGTCATTTACAGGTTGTTACTTGATAATCGCGCGGATGGTATCTACCAACCCATCGCTCCACATCGCTTTGATGTCGGGATCGCTGTAGAACGACTCGGCAGCCTGCACGAAGCTGTCACGGTCAAAATCGTAAACGGTAACGCCTGCCGCCTTCAGGTCTTCCAGCGCCTGAGCGGTCGTTTCGTCCAGAATCTGATTGTTGAACACGCCCGCTTCGTTGCCGGCTTCAACGAGGATCTGCTGCTCTTCGGGTGTGAGGGTGTTATAGAAGCTGGTGCCCATAACCCAGCAGGTATAGTCAAAAATGTGGTGGTCAAGGATCAGGCATTTCGCAACTTCCTGGAAAGCGCCGTTGAGGATCACGGGCAGCGGGTTTTCCAAGCCGTCGATGGTACCCTGCTGCAAAGCGGTGTACACGTCGCCAAGCGACATCGGGGTAGGCGTTGCGCCGATGGCGGCGGTGCCCTTCACCTGAATGGTATTGTTGGGAACGCGAATCTTCATGCCCTTAATGTCTTCCACTTTCGTCACAGGGCGAATGGTCAGGGTATCGCGAACGCCGTAGTGCCAACCGGTCAGAATCGTCAGGCCGATGTCGGAGAGTTCCTGTTTCTTTTGGGCGAACCAGTCGCTGGCGGCCAGCTTGTCCACCTGCTCCCAGCTATCAAACAGATAGGGCGCAAACACAACGCCGAAGTCTTTCACGCCGCGATCCTGAAAGAACGCACCGTTGGCAAGGGTAACCACGCAGTCGCCCGCCATCGCCTGATCGATCAGGTTATCCTTCGTGCCAAGCTGGCTGGAAGGATACAGCTCGACGACCATGTCGCCGCTGCTTTTTTCTTCCACCAACTGCTGCCATTTCTGGCAAGCCTGGTCGATCGGTTCGCCGGGGTTGTTTTCATAGCCGATCATAATGGTTACCTGAGCCATCGCCGGAGAGATGGCCACCAAAGGTAAAAGGACCGCAAGGATGAGTGCAAGGATACGTTTCTTCATGGGTTTCTCCTCCTATTTATTTTGTCGGCTGTGATTCCCAGCCGCAATAGGCACACTTTTCGTGACGATTACGTCGCTGCCCAGACCAAGCACGTTGGAAATAACGCAGGTTCCGCAGGCCACCGGAGCGTCCAATTCCTTTTTACTTATTTCCCGCATCACATCAAAAATGCGGTTTTTGGGCACCGGCTGGTTCAACCGCACGCTGACCAGCGGTAGCGCGCCGTTTCGCACCAACATAGAGCTTGCGATCGTACGGCGGGGGTCCAGTATTTCCTGGCGCGCATAGCTCTCCCCGCGGGGGCATGACGCGCCTTGAATCTCAATGATTTGGCCGTTTTCCAGCCGAGCTTCCATTTCACATCCGTTGGGGCACACGATGCAGGTAAAATGCCGGGTTATTCCACACATATCTCGACGGCCTCCGTACTGCGGATATTCTCCTTTTTCAGCGGGATGCGAATCATTTCAGCCGGAATCGCCTTCTTCATCTTACGCTTCGCAATCACCGTTTCCCCTTGCCGGAAGACGACAGTGGGGTTTTCCAGCTTACGATTCACGCGCATGGAGACGGTAACGTCCTCCATGCCGCTGATTCGCTGCGGAACCGTGTGGTTGATATTGCCGTCCACCTTCAGCGGAATGGTACAGGGCGGCAGGCTGCCGGCATCCAGATACGCTTTTACGCCGTTTGCAAGCTCCTCCGCCTCCAGCGACACATAATCCACCAGATCATGCACATGCAGCACGTTGCCTGCGGCAAAAAAACCTTCCCGCAAGGTTTGAAAATGCTCGTCCACATCCGCGCCCCGTGTGCGGGCGTCCAGTGTAACGCCGGCTTCGAGAGAAAGTTCGTTTTCCGGAATCAGGCCGACCGAGAGGATCACCGTATCACAGGCGTATTCCTTTTCGGTGCCGGGTATGGGCCGCAGGCAATCATCCACCTCCGATACCGTAACGCCTGTAACGCGCTCACGCCCATGGACGGCGGTAATGGTATGGTGTAATAAAAGCGGTATTCCGTAGTCGTTCAAACATTGCTCGATATTGCGGGGCAGCCCGCTGGGAATCGGCTGGATTTCAAAAACCGCCTGCACATGCGCGCCTTCCAGGGTCAGCCTGCGGGCCATGATCATTCCGATATCCCCGGAACCCAGAATAACGATTTCCCGGCCGATCATCCGATTGTAAAGGTTGATGTACGCCTGCGCAACACCAGCGGTAAAAACTCCCGCGGGCCGTTCGCCGGGAATGCCCAACGCTCCCCGCGTACGTTCGCGGCAGCCCATGGCGAGCACGACGGCTTTGGCCTGAATCTGCCTGAGTCCCTCCGGGCTTACCACGGTAACTGTTTTATCAGCGGAAACATTGGTTACGGAGGCGTTCACCAGATAAGGGATACTATTCTTCTCAACAAGGTCGATAAAGCGCTGCGCATACTCCGGCCCGCTTAGTGTGGTATGAAAGCGCGCAAGCCCAAACCCGTCGTGGATGCATTGACGAAGGATACCGCCCAGCGTTGCTTCCCGCTCAACAATTAATATATCTCTAACGCCTTGTTCAAACAGGGCCACACCCGCGGCCAGCCCGGCCGGGCCTCCGCCGATGATGATCACATCTCTTTTTTCCATGCGGCATCCTCCTCTCGCACGGCGCCGGTAAACAGCCAGGAGTCTTGCCGGGCATAGCGGACGTCCTCCGCTTTTACGCCAAGTTCTTCCTCAATCATTTCGGCGATTCGCATTTGGCAATAGCCGCCCTGACAGCGCCCCATCATGGAGCGCGTCCGGTATTTGATGCCCACCATGGTATGCACGCCCAGCGGATTGTGAATTGCCTTCAAAATCTCCGCGCGGGTTACTTTCTGGCAGCGGCAGACCAACTCGCCGTATTCAGGATTTTCGGCGATGAGCTTCGCCCGTGTTGCCTCGTCCTGCTCGGCGAAACGTA
>JAQUXV010000329.1 GCA_028692205.1 Eubacteriales bacterium | reverse complement strand
CGACCGATTCGAACGGCGTCATCACCGGCGCATTCTGCAGCACCACCGGCGGTTCTTCGCCAGGCTCGGGATCATAAAACGACAGCGCCACCGTAGGGGCGACTTTGGTAAGTTTCTTTTCAATCTTCTCAGTCATCGGCGCGGGCACCCATCCCTGTAAAAAGAAGGTGCTTTCCGACTGGGAAAAGTTTTTGGACGCCAGCAGCCGTTCCCGCTTGGAATTCAAGATATCGAACAGTTGCTGAAGATCACCGATATTGACGGCCAGATCGGAAATCTGCCCGATAACGGTATTCTGCTTCGTTTCAATTTCAACATTTTCATGGTCGAGCGCTTTCAGCTGTTCCGCAACGGACATATGCGACTGTGGCAGCGTGACCGCTGAAAAATTCGCTTCTTTAAGTTGCCGCATCACCTGTTCCTGATTGGAACGGTGCATTAAAATATACACATAGGCCAGATCGCGCTGTTCGGAAACCTGTTCCACATCGCAAAGGTCGCCAAGGCCGCCGTTTTCCTGCCATTGTTTAACCGCCGACAGCTGCACGGTGCCAAGCATTGCCACCGTGTTACGGGTGGAATGTACCTCGTCCGGCGCGAGAGCAAAGTTCTGCCACGGCAGCAACTGTTCCCGCGTCGCCTCCATGCGCGCGGTCTGCCCGCGCAGGTCGCCCGCTTCCCGTTCCAGCATTTCCAGCCGCTCAACGATTTTCATCAGCTCCGGTTGCCTGCCCAGAAGCGTCTGCGCCTGTGTTTCGTCAATGGAGGGTTTATCCGCCATCAACGGTTTTTTCGTTTTGTCGTATCGGTGCAGCTTGCCGATCGCCCAGGAAACGCGGGTCAGCGCGTCTTCCAGTGAAGGCAGATCTTTTTCGCTGATCGTACGGTTAAACGATACGTCCTCCGCATCCGAGGGAAGAAGCTGAAAACAGCCCAGTTTCTGAATCTCGTAAAGCAGCGCGTGCCGATCCTTCTTCAGGGCCAGCATATCCACATGCTTCATTTCAACGATTGCCATCGTTCCATACCCTTTCAAAAATCCGCTGCGCAGCCTGGTCGAGCCTGGCTTTTGCTTCGGTAAGGATCACTTCCTGCGCCTGCTGCGCGGCAGGGCGGTTTTCCGCAAGCTTCGCCTTTACGCTGTCGCGTTTTTCATCCAAAATGCTCTGGTACATCGCGCGGTGTTCCAGCGCTACGGCACGCTCGTTTTCCACAATTTCGGCCTGCGTGGTTTTGATCAGCTCGCGCGCTTCCCGCTGCGCGTTTTGTAAAAGCTGGTCCGCATCTTCCTCAGCGGTCTGCACCGCCTGAAATAATTCTCTTGCCATGGCCGTACCTTTCCTGTTTTTACTTGGTTCCAAACAAACGGTCGCCGGCGTCGCCCAGCCCGGGCACGATATAGCCGTGCTCGTTGAGCTTCTCGTCACAGGCGGCCACATAAATATCCACGTCGGGATGGTCCTGCTGGATGCGCTTAATGCCTTCCGGCGCGGCGATCAGGTTCACCAGCCGGATGTACTTGCAATTACGCTGTTTGATATAGCTGATGGCCGCCGAAGCGCTGCCGCCTGTGGCAAGCATCGGGTCGAGCACAATAAGCTCCCGGTTTTCGCTGTCCGCGGGAAGCTTGCAGTAATACTCCACCGGCTCCAGCGTTACCGGGTCGCGATACAGGCCGATATGGCCGATACGCGCCGCCGGGATCAGCTTCGTAACGCCGTCCACCATGCCGAGGCCCGCCCGCAGAATGGGCACGATACCGATTTTTTTGCCGCTGAGCATTCTCGTTTTGGTTTTGCAGATGGGGGTTTCCACCTCCACCTCTTCTGTGGGCAGATCCCGCGTTACTTCATATACCATCAGCATGGAGATCTCTTCCAGAAGTTCGCGGAATTCCTTTGCACCGGTTTCCTTATTGCGCATGATGCTCAGCTTGTGCTGAATCAGGGGATGATCGAGAATGTGGACTTTGCTCAAAGTAGAGCCTCCTTTAGCGATTGTTAAAACCGTCAGGGCAGGGTTTTAGAAAGCGCGTCCTTCAGGCGGCTATAACGTGATTGTTTCCGAAATTTCATTCTTGTCTATTTTATACTAGATAACTGGGCTTGGCAACCCTCATTTTCGGAAAATTGTTACCGTTTTCTTCCCAAATCAGCCCGCCAAACAACCGGTCGCAAACCTGCCGCGGGCCCTCGTATCCGGTACGGAGCGGCTTTCCCCAATTTAGCGGACCATGGCAGCCGCCATGCAAAGCGTTAATGTTTTATTCAGGAAATCTATTGACAGCCAAATGAAATGATGTATAATGCAAGCGTACTAATACGCGTGGTACATTTTGAGAAAGGGATATTGCCATGTTTCAAATTGATCGTTTCGGCAGGCAGCCAATTTACGAGCAGATCATTGAGCAGACGGAGCAGCTAATCGCCACCGGCGCCCTCCGCCCCGATGACCAGCTCCCCAGCGTACGAGCGCTGAGCCAAACGCTCTCCATCAACCCCAACACGCTGCAGAAAGCTTATTCGGAGCTGGAACGCCGGGGCATTACCACGGGCGTGCCGGGCAGCGGACGCTTCATCAGCAAGAATGCGCCCCGGTTGGTTGGCGAGAGTATGGAGGCATTACTTCAGGAAATCTCCAAGCTGTGCGAAAAGCTCCATCTCGCGGGCATCCCGGAGCACAGCGTTACCCGGGTGGTCGCGGCGGTTTATGCAAAACCGCTGACAAACAAAAACGGTATCAAAACAAACGATGCGCCCGACAGCGCATCCGGAAAGGACGCGGAGCAATGATTATTGCAAGCAATCTGAGCAAACGGTTTTCGGACGTCGTTGCGTTGGACGGCCTCGACTGCCACATCCAGGACGGATGCGTATACGGGCTCGTCGGCGCCAACGGCGCGGGCAAGTCCACCTTCCTTCGGCTGGCCGGCGGCGTATACCGTCCGGATGGCGGCACAATCCGGTTGAACGGCAAGGATATCTTTGAAAATCAGGAGCTGAAAAAGCATTTCGCATTCGTTTCGGACGAGTTCTGGATGCTTCCCCAAAGTACCATACACCGGATGGCGTCGCTTTACGCGAGCGCATACGACAGCTTCGACTTCAAACGTTTCGACGCGCTGGCCGGAGAGTTCGGGTTGGATCCAAACCGGCCCCTTACCACCTTCAGCAAGGGAATGCGGCGGCAGGCGGCGACCCTTCTGGCGCTTTCCAGCGGCGCGGATTATTATTTCTTCGACGAGACATTCGACGGGCTGGACCCCGTAATGCGCAACCTCGTTAAGCAAAAGCTGTATGCCGAGGTATTCGACCGCGGAGCCACGGTGATCATCACCAGCCATTCCCTGCGCGAGCTGGAAGACACGTGCGATCAGCTGGCGCTTCTGTACAAGGGCGGCATCGTGCTGGAAAGCGATGTGGGTGACCTGAAGACCTCTCTGTTCAAGCTGCAGGTTGCCTTTTCGGAAACCTATGACGAAAGTGTTTTCCAGGGGCTTGATGTACTGGCAAAAACCCGGCAGGGCAGCGTGACCACGCTGATCGTACGTGGCAATAAAGAGAAGAGCCGCATGCTGCTCGCAGAAAAATCGCCGCTGTTGCTGGAAACGCTTCCCGTGACGCTGGAAGAAGTATTCATCTATGAAATGGAAGCGCTGGGCTACGCGTTTGACC
>JAQUXV010000328.1 GCA_028692205.1 Eubacteriales bacterium | reverse complement strand
AAGCGTATCAGGTAGACGAGACCAAAGATAAAATGGTTGCCGGCGAAGCGGCGCTCGCACTGGTGTGGAGCGGCGACGCGCAATACGCCATCGACCTGAACCCCGATCTGGCCTATGTTGTCCCGGACGAAGGCAGCAACATCTGGGTGGACGGTATGGTAATCCCCAAGGCGGCAAAGAACAAAGAAAACGCCGAGAAGTTTATCGACTTTATGTGCCGCCCCGATATCGCCGTGATGAACTGCGAGGAAATCTGGTACTCCACGCCCAATACCGAAGCGATTAACCTGATGGGTTCCGAGTACAGCGATAACCTGACCATGAACCCGACGCAGGACATTGTAGACCGCTGCGAGTTCTTCCACGATATTCAGGATTTTATTCAGTTCTACAACGCGATGTGGCTGGATATCAAGAGCGCGTAACAACCGCTTATATCGCAATTCGACCGTCCTGAACACGCAAGCGCCGCCCGCCGAACTCTCGGCGGGCGGCGCGTTGTTATTACGGGTTTATCGGATGCCGGTAACTTCGTATCCGGCTTCTGTTACAGCCTGCGTTAACGCCTCGTTCGTTACTGATTCGTCGGCCTGCACCGTGGCGTTTTTTGCTTTCAGGTCCACCACGGCGCTGTGAACGCCGGGAACCTCGCCAAGCGCCTGCTCGACGTGCATTTTGCAATGGTTGCAGCTCATCCCTTCGATTGCGATCTTCTTTTCCATGGAGCACCCTCCTCAGGTTTGTAAAAGTGCTTTCGCATTAATACTATACCACGCTGAGAGGTCTTTGAAACCACGAAGGATTTTCATTTACAAAGCGAGAAGCTATACTGTTGTATATGAATAGGAGGACGCCTATGGAACCGTTGATTGGCATTTCCGGCAGCATCGACGATCAGGAGTATAAGCAGTATACTCCCCGTGTATACCTGAAAAGCTCGCTTAAAGCGGGGATTATCCCCACAATCCTCAGTATGGACATGAATGAGGAACAGATTACCTCTTGCTTTTATCGTTTGGACGGCTTGTTGCTTACCGGCGGCAACGACTTGGATCCGCTGCTGTTCGGGGAATCGCCCGTGCAGGCCATAATGCAGGTGGATCCTCTTCGCGACCGGTTTGAGATGATGCTCGTAAAGGAAGCCTACAAGCGCGCCATGCCCGTTTTTGCCATCTGCAGAGGCCTGCAAACGCTGAACGTTGCGCTGGGCGGCACGCTGTATCAGGATTTGCCGACGCAATATACCGCCTCCGACGGCGGACAGGCAATTTTGCATAAACAGACGGCTCCGCCGCAGGAACCCTGCCACCGGGTGCAATTTACCGCGGGCTCTCCCCTGATCGACATTTACGGACGGGATCGGATCAAAGTAAATTCCTTGCACCATCAAGCAATTAAAACGCCTGCCGAGCGGCTGACGGTTTGCGCCGCAGCGGAGGATGGCGTTATTGAAGCGGTTTACGACGCAAGCATGCCCTTTGTATGGGGCGTGCAGTGGCACCCGGAACGTATGGCGGACGGCGCACCGTTGTTTAAGGCTTTCGCACGCGCCTGCGCCCTTTACGCCGCCCGGAAGGAATGTTAACGTGAAAGAACTGCTTGAACTGTTTTTTTCGTTTATGTCCGTCGGGGTGATGACGTTCGGCGGCGGATATGCCATGCTCCCGATGCTTTCGCGTGAAATCGTGGAGAAACGGCAATGGGTTTCGCAGGAAGAGATGATGGATTACTTCTCCATCGGGCAATGCACCCCCGGGATTATCGCGGTGAACACTGCAACGTTCATCGGGTATCGCCGCCGTGGTGTTCTTGGCGCGGCGGTGGCAACGATCGGTGTGGTTCTTCCGTCGGTAGTCATTATCGTGCTGATTGCCGCTTTTCTGGATAATTTTATGGAGATCGTTTGGATACAGCACGCATTTGCCGGTGTCCGCATTGCGGTATGCGCGCTGATTGCCTCAACCGTACTCAAGTTGATTAAAAACAGCGCCAATACGTGGTTAAAAATCTGCATCGCAGCGCTGGCGTTTATCTGCGTTGCCATTATCGGCGTCTCTCCCATTTATGTAACGATTGCGTTCGCTGTTTTCGGCGCTTTCTTTTACGGAAGGGGGAAAAAGGCGTGACGATTCTGACCCTGGCATTTGAGTTTTTTAAAACCGGGTTGTTCGCCATCGGTGGCGGTTTGGCCACTCTGCCCTTTTTAATGGAGATGTCGCAGGTTCATCCTACCTGGTTCAGCTTGGATGAACTGATGAACATGATTGCCATCTCCCAATCCACACCCGGCCCAATCGGCATTAACATGGCAAGCTACGTCGGGTACCATGTGGCGGGCATTCCAGGCGCGTTGGTGACAACCTGTTCGCTTGTGCTGCCCTCCTTTATTGTCATTCTGATCGTTGTACGGATACTCAATCGTTTCCGTACCAACCGGCGGATCAGCGGCGGGTTGGAGGCTCTTCGCCCGGCGGTATCCGGGTTGATTGCCGCGGCGGGTTTTTCGGTACTGTGGGCATCGCTGTTCCGCACAGTAGACGGCGTTGCGCGCTTTCAATGGCCCGCACTGATTTTGTTTTGCTGCTTCTTTGCGGTTTTGCAAATCAAACCAATGAAAAAAATACACCCAATCGCATATATTGCGTTGGGCGCGGTGCTTGGCGTTGTGTTGAATTTATAGTGCCTGTTCTATCCTAAATCATTTCATTTACTGGCTGCCGGTGTTTGCGATTGCGACCGGCAGCCTGTTTGTAATTTGACACAGGTTCATACACCCGCAGGATTATACCCGCTATTTATGATTTTTTATTTGTTGTTTCGTTATCGGGTTCAAAGTTGATGCGCTCTTCCTCGATCACCAGCGGGCGGTTCATCACACGGTTGTTGATACTCATGATGTATTCTCCCACCAGCCCGATGAAGAACAGCTGTATTGAACCAAGGAAGAATGTGCCGATCATCTGCGGCGCTTGCCCGGCAATAAAACGGTCCCACATGGCAAGCTTCATGACCAGATAAACCACCCCGAGAAGAAAGCTTAGCAGCGCCACGAAAAAACCGATAAAGAGCGCCAGCCGCAGCCCTATTTTCGTATAGGAAGTAAAGCTCAGCATTGCCGCGTCATAGAGAGAATACCAGTTGTTGTGCGTTTTCCCGGCGCGGCGCAAGGGCTGCTCATACGGGATTTCCTTGCGGCTGCCGCCCAATTCCGCCACAATACCGCGCAGAAAAGGCGTCGGGTCGTTAAGCTCCCGCAGGGTATCGACAAAGGAGCGGTCATAGAGGCCGAAGCCGGTAAAATGCTCAATCTGTTCAAAGGAGCTCATGCGTTTAATTGCCCGGTAATAACAGGTGCGCAGAAAATACATCATCCGGTTTTCCCTGCTGTTGGTTTTTACGCCGCACACGATCTGATAACCTTTTTCCCACTCGCTTACAAACGTCGGTATCAATTCCACAGGGTCCTGAAAATCCGCGCAGATCACAATGACACAGTCGCCGTGCGCCTGACAGATCGCATGGTACGGCGAGTTGAACTGCCCAAAATTCTTTCGGTTGAAGATCGCCATGATGCGCGGGTTCTTTTCGCACATCTGGCGAATCAGCTTTTGGGTGCCGTCGGTGCTGTGGTTGTCGATATAAATCACTTCATAGTCGTAATTCGTCAGTTTTTCCAGCT
>JAQUXV010000327.1 GCA_028692205.1 Eubacteriales bacterium | reverse complement strand
TTACCGCCTACGAGTATGGCCGCGTGGATACGGCTTTCACCCGTTCGGTGGCGGCTTCGCAGTATAAAAGCGGCATCAACTCCCTTTCCATCACCTATAGCACCCGCCAGCTGGAAACGCTGATGCTCAATCACGATTCCTATCCGCTGGGGGATTTGAATGTCCGCAAGGCCATCCGCGCCGCCATCGACCCCGACCTGATCTCCACCAACGTATACATGGGCATGACCGTGGACGCCGATACGCCCATCTCCTCTTCCAGCTGGCTGTATTACGACCAGGAAAACACCTACCAATACAACCTGGAGCTGGCGCAGCAATTGCTGGAGGAGGACGGCTGGAGCGATATCGACGGCGACGGCGTGCTGGATAAAGTGATCGCGGAAGACAAGGTGAAGCACCTTTATCTGCACCTGATGGTCTACGAGGATCCGGAAAACGACGTGCGTTTCGAAACCGCCAACATGATCGCCGATATGCTGGAAAAGCTGAAAATCAGCGTAACCGTAGACACGATGACCTATAGCGCGGAGAAAGAAAAGCTGGAAGCCTCCTCGTTCGATATGGCGCTGGTTTCTTTCCAAATGGATGTCTCGCCGGACGCGGGTTTCCTGCTGATGAAGGGCAACTCCAGCAACTACTGCCGTTATGTGTCCAGTGAAATGACCAGCCTGTTTGAAACCCTGCGCACCTCCCCTAACCGCGAGGATTACGCCTATACCCAGCAGGCCATCCAGCAGCAGTTCGCAAACGACGTTCCATTTATTTGCCTGTTCTATCGCGCGGGCGCGATTTTAACGCGAAAAATGTACACGACCGTACGCGACATCCGGGAATATGAGCTTTTACGCGGCATTGAGGCGTTCGGCCGATGAAGCGTTTGGGGGGAAGGAAATGACACGTTACCGGCTCGCGGCGCTTGCGGCCGCTCTGTTCCTCGCGTGCGCCGTTCCCTGGGCCTGCGCGGAAACAGATACGGCCACAGGCGAAACAGCAAGCATCGCCGGAGAAGCGGCAAACAGCGCGGAAGAAACGGCGAGCATCGCCGGGGAAGCGGCAAGCGGCGCTGAAACAATTATCGATACCGGCGAGAGCCCCGCTTTTGTATCCGAGCTGCTTTCGGTTGCGGTGGGCGAACTGGGTTACACCGAGGGCTCAAACAACTACACCAAGTACGGCGTGTGGTCCGGCGACCCGAACGCCGCCTGGTGCGCGGAGTTTGTCTGCTGGTGTGTCGACCAGACGGACCAACGCTACGGCGAGCAACTGCTGAACAACGTCTACCCCAATTACGGTGGGCAGAACACCGGCAAGGATTGGTTTACTGCCCGCGGCCGTTTTGTGTACCGTAAAGGCAACTGCCCCGACTGGGGTTATCAGTGGCTGAAGGGCAGCGATCATCTGTTGCGGAAGAACGAGTATATCCCGCATCCGGGCGATCTGGTTTTTTTCAGTTATAACGAAGCGGGCGATACCGAGCACGTCGCTTTGGTGGAATACTGCGCATACGATGCGGACGGCAGCGTGATCATCCATGTGATCGAGGGCAACAACCCCTCCCGCGTTCAGCGCAACAGTTACCCCCTCAACAACAGTCAGGTGCTCGGTTTCGGCACATGCGAAGATGTGGTGGACACCACCATGCGCTTCGGCTGCAGCGGGGACAAGGTTTTGCTTTTACAGCAGCGCCTGACGGAGCTCGGCTACCTCACCGCGATCAACCAAACCGGCGCATACGGCAGCCACACCAAAGCCGCCGTATGCGAGTACCAGCAGGCCATGGGCTGCGGCCAGTCCGTCAACGGGATTGCGGACCGGGAAACACAGCAGGCCATCGAGGCGGAGATACTGCAAAACGAGTTTAATTCGCCGGATACCTGGCTGGTAGAGGAATAATATGCCGTTTGCCCGCGATGCTTTCGCAGGGCGCGTTACGGCGATGGATCCGCTTCTTTCAGCGCGGCGGACGGTGGAGCGTCCGCACGGCGGCAAACCCCGGGTTGTACAGAAAACACATTTCGTGTACAATGGTGCTGCCGGTATGGGAGGTTGTTCATGTTCGACCGTTTACGGCGATGGCTGAGCCTTGGAACCGCGATCTGCTGCCTTGCGGCAGGTTGTGTGTTTCCGTCTCCCGCTTTGGCCGCGGCGGACGGTCGGCGCGCCGAGCGTGCGCTGCTGATCGGCGTGGACGATTTTGTTTCCCAGCCCAGCACCTATCCCTCCTCCACCAATAACGTGTTCGCCATGCAGGAGGCGCTGCAGTCCGGCAACACGCCCTTTGATACGATTGTCATTCCCTCCGCCCCCGTAACCGACGCGGAGTGCCTGACCACGCTGATTCGCGATACTTTCGCGGGCGCGGATGAGGATGACGTGAGCTACCTTTACATCAGCACCCACGGCGAGTATAATCCGGAAAACGGTGTGGAACCGGCGCTGCTGCTGAGCGACGGCGTTGCCGAGGGGCGCATCACCCCCGAGGAACTTGAGGCCGCTTTTCAGGGCATAGGCGGCACCAAGGTGCTCCTGCTGGACGCGTGCTATTCCGGCGCGTTCATCGGCAAGGGGATGCGCAGGCAGCCGGATACGCTTTCGTTTCTGGGCGACGATTTTAAGGTGCTCACCAGCTCGGGTGCGATGGAAGAAAGCTGGTACTGGAACGCCGCCGAGGAAGTGGGCGAAAGCGACTCCGCCGGCTACGGGCAGGGCGCATTCTACTTTACCCAGATGCTCAGCCAGAGCATCAACCCGCGCTACGGCGCGCCCGCGGATGCCAACCGCGACGGTAGCATCACCCTGACGGAGCTTTATAACGCGCTGCTGGAAAATCACGCGGCCTCCACCCCGCAGGTATATCCTCAGGAGGATGATTTTGTCGTCTTTACCTACAACCTCGCCGAGCGGGAAACGATGAACCTTTCCGACCGTTCCCCCATCGGGGATGTCACCTTCTCCAGCTCCACCCTGAGCCGGACGGATAACGAGCTGTCGCTGGAGTTTATCGCGCTGCGCCCGGTGCGCGTGGCCTATCAGGTAGTTTACCGCCGGGAAAACAAATGGCGGTTTGACGAGGCGCAGCTGTTGTTTGACAACGTGGAGCGCTATACCGCCTACGGCGACGAAGAAGGCGCCATTTCGCCGGGCCGCAAGCTGCGAACCCTGACGCTGAACCTTTCGGAAGGCGATGAAAGCGGCTACGTGATCGTGCAGCTCGTCTCCATCGAAAACGGCAAGCTGACCGTGCATGCCGGGCGCGTGATCGCGGTGCCTCCCGACGAGGGGGACCCCGCGCTTACCGTGGAGGTAGGCGGCGCCTATACGCCCGGCTCCCCAAGGGAGATGGCGATCTTCGTGGGGCACACATGTCCCTGCGAGCTCAGCATATCCATCGTGAACGAATCGGGCGAAACCGTCCGCAAGCTATGCCACCGGCAAAGCACGCGGCCGCTGAAGATCTGCGGGAGCACCTTCTACTGGAACGGCCGCGGCCAGAACGGCGACTATGTCGCCCCCGGCACATACCAAGTTCGCGTTACGGGCTACCTGGGCAACCGCGCCTTTACCGCCGACAGCGGAACGGTTGTCATCGGCCCGGCTGATGCCTGAACGAAAATACTTTTTACCAGGGCGGCGAACGCCGCCATGAGAGAGAGGAAGATACCGATGTCCGATAAACTGATGGTCG
>JAQUXV010000326.1 GCA_028692205.1 Eubacteriales bacterium | reverse complement strand
TAGAGAGGGACGCTATGAAAAAGAAACGAAAAAGCCTCATTTTCAGCGCTGTAATGATCGTGGTCTGCGTATTGCTGTGCCTGCTGCCCAATACGCATTCCAACGAATACTCCGCCATACCGCGGGAAAAGGTGCACATCGACGCTGTGGATAACAGCGATCTGATGCCGATCGGCATTGTGTATTCGGGCGTGCAAAACTGCACGGTTACGGTGCTGACGGGCGAATATAAAGGGACTACCGTTACCGGCAGCAACTACCTCAATTCCGCGTTGGATAAGGATAAGCTGTACGAGGCGGGGGATACGGCGTACGCGCTGACGCAGATGGGCGCGAGCGGCCTGAAGGTTACCCTGATCGACCATTACCGCGCCGGTACGGAACTGATGATACTGGCGGCGCTGGCGATCGCGCTGATTGCGTTTGGCGGGCTTATCGGCTCCGGCGCGCTGATCTCGCTGGCGGCGAGCGCGATTATCATCTGGAAGCTGTTGATCCCGCTGCTGCTGGACGGGATCGACCCGATTATCGCGGCGTTTGTGACGGTGTTGCTGCTGACGGCGCTGATTGATTTGCTGGTGGCGGGTTTTACACGCCGGTGCGCCGTGGCGCTGCTGGGGTCGCTTGCGGGCACGGTGACCACGTTTTTACTGGCGATGGTGTTTACGCACTGGCTCAAACTGGACGGGGGCGACCTGCCCTATGTGGTGCCGCTGCTTTCGCAGTCCGCCATGCGGGTGGATACGCGGGCGCTGTTTATCGGCATGATGTTTATTGCCAACTCCGGCGCGCTGATGGACCTGAGCATGGACGTATCCGTTGCCTGTGAGGAAATTCAGCACCATTGTCCGGCGATTTCCGCAAACGCGCTGCTGAAAAGCGGGTTCACCGTAGGGCGCGGGGTTCTGGGCACCATGGCAACCACGCTGATGCTGGCTTACTCCGGTAATTACCTGTCGATGCTGATGTATTTCATGGGGCAGGGCACGCCGGTTTTGGACGTGATTAACCTGAAATATGTCGCAAGCCAGTTGTTGAACACACTGGTGGGCAGCTTTGGGCTGGTGGCGACCGCGCCGCTTTCCGCACTGATCGCTTCGGCGATCTATACCCGCATGCCGCGGGAAAAGACAGGGAATGCAGCGTTGATGCCGGAAACCGGGGCCCAATCATAAAATACGGAAATTTCTGGTTCAAAACCCTCCGAATGCGTTATAATATTGGTAAGGTTCCTCTAACAGGGATCCTTACCAACTGGTTTTTGCACCGCAGAACCGTCTTGACGAAAACGGAGGTTTCAATATGCGTTATCCCATTGAAAGAATTCACGGCAGAGAGATTATCGACTCCCGCGGCAACCCGACGGTGGAAGCCGTAGTCACCTTATCAAACGGCGTGGAAGGCACGGCTGCAGTGCCCAGCGGCGCGTCTACCGGGCAGTTTGAAGCGCTGGAACTGCGCGACCAGGATCCCGACCGCTTCGGCGGCAAGGGCGTGCTGAAAGCCGTAAGCCATATCGACGGCGAAATTCAGGACAGGTTGATCGGCATGGACGCGTCGCAGACCGCCGAGATCGACCAGACGATGATCGATCTGGACGGCACGAAAGATAAATCCCGCCTTGGGGCCAACGCGATCCTTGCGGTATCGCTGGCGGCGGCCCGCGCGGCAGCGCAGGCGGAGGGCGTGCCCCTGTACCGCTTTCTGGGCGGCTCGGCGGCGCACACGATGCCTGTACCGATGATGAACGTGCTCAACGGCGGCGCGCACGCGGCCAACAACATCGATATTCAGGAGTTTATGATTATGCCGGTGGGCGCGCCCACCTTTACGGAAGGTCTGCGCTGGAGCGCGGAGGTGTTCCACACGCTGGCGGGCATCCTGAAGAAGGACGGGCTGTCCACCGCCGTGGGCGACGAGGGCGGCTACGCCCCCAACCTGCAAAGCGACGAGGAAGCCATCCAATACCTGCTCAAGGCGATCGAGAAAGCGGGCTACAGGCCGTATGACGACTTTATGCTGGCGATTGACGGCGCGTCCAGCGAGTGGAAGGCCGATCAGGGTTATCTGCTGCCCAAGCACCAAATCCGCTATACCGCCGACGAGCTGATCGGCTACTGGGCGGGGCTGCTGGAAAAGTACCCCATCGCGTCCATTGAGGACGGGCTGGACGAGGAAGACTGGGACGGCTGGAAGAAGCTGACCGGCAAGCTTGGCAGCAAGGTGCAGCTGGTGGGTGACGACCTGTTTGTTACCAACACCGAACGGCTGAAAAAGGGGATCGACGGCGGAAGCGCCAACTCCATTCTGATTAAGCTCAACCAGATTGGCTCCCTGTGGGAGACCATTCAGGCGGTGCAGATGGCGCAGAAGGCGAATTATACGGCGGTTATTTCCCACCGCTCGGGCGAGACGTCTGACACCACCATTGCCGATCTGGCCGTGGCGCTGAACGCCGGGCAGATTAAAACCGGCGCACCCAGCCGCAGCGAACGGGTTGCCAAGTACAACCGGCTGTTGCGCATTGAGGAGGAGCTTGGCCGGGCCGCGGTTTATCCGGGCATGAGCACCTTTAACCGGTAAAAACTCAGATAGGTACACAACGGGGAGTTACGCCTTTGGGCGCGGCTCCCCGCTTTCGTAAGAGGATGTATCCGTTTGGCTGGCTGTGCCGTGGGTGCTGCTTCTGCTTTTAGGAAGGCACATCTGTTTTACAGGCTACGCCTTTGGGCGCGGTTCCCCGCTTTTAGTGCGGCGAATCCGCTTTGGCTGGTTGCGCCGTCGGGCGCGGCCGCGAAGGGTCTTCCCTTCGCCATGGACTTTGCTTTCATATTCATTGTATTGGGAAGGGAACATTGTTTTGGTGCTTGCTGTCAGGGACGGTGGCATCTCGATTCTTTTCAGAAGGATGAGCATCCGTATTTTCCGGGAAAAGCGACGGCGTATCCACAGAGCAGGTTGTCCGGCGCGGCAAACCATGCCCCGGAGAAGCGGCTGTGTTGCGTTTGCAGAAGGCGTAACGAATGTATCACTCCGACGGTAGCGGTTGACAAGCAAGCGTTTTCTTCCTATACTGCACCCGAAACAGGCTTTCCGGGCACACGCTTCATTTGCGCCGTACACCATGGCAAGGCCCTGATTCCGTTTAACCGGGAGGCAGAAGATGAAAAAGAACAGAATTCCCGCCTATGCCGTCTGCGGCGCGAACGTCGCCGACCGGCAGGCTTTTTTTCGGGAATTTTGCCGAACGCGGCATCCACTGTGGGTGGCGTGCGGGGCGGGGCTTTCCGCCGCGCCGAGCCCGGGCATACTGTATCTTTCCGAAGCAACATCCCCGCTGGAGGCGGGCGAGCGGATTGCCGGGGCGCTGAAACGGTATGCATACGATTCGGTGTGGCTGGACTGGGATGATGGTTTGCCCATCGGCCGACTGCTGACCATGATGCAGGCGGCGGAACTGGCGCTGCGGTGCAAGCTGCGCAAAATCGTTCGCTGCGGCGACGGCGCTGCGGATACCGCCCACATGGCGGAAAGCCCGATCGGCGGGCAGCTTGCCCAGTGTGATCTGTTTGCCGTACGCCAGACGGAACGGCGTGAGGTGGCCGGTATTCGCCGGAGGATTACCCCGTTTCAGCCGGATATCGAGGTGATTCCGTGGGAGGATCGCCGGGAGATTTCGGCGGTGCTGGAAGGCCGCAATGTGC
>JAQUXV010000325.1 GCA_028692205.1 Eubacteriales bacterium | reverse complement strand
AGCACATCGAACGCGCCGGCGTAAAAATCCAGCATTACGTCTTCCAGCGCGTTTTCCCGCATCTGGCCGTGCGCCACGCCGATGCGCGCCTCGGGCACCAGCGCCTGCAGCCGCGCGTACATCTGCTCGATGGAGCGCACGCGGTTGTAGAGGAAATACACCTGTCCGCCGCGGGCGATTTCCCGCCGTATGGCTTCGCCGATAATGGCTTCGTCATAGGGCGTTACATAGGTTTTCACCGGCAGGCGTTCATCCGGCGGCGTTTCCAGAATGCTCATATCGCGGATGCCGACCATGCTCATGTGCAGCGTGCGCGGGATGGGCGTTGCAGACAGAGTGAGCACGTCCACCATGGTTTTCATGTGCTTGATGGCTTCCTTGTGGTTGACGCCGAAACGCTGCTCCTCGTCCACAATCAAAAGGCCGAGGTTTTTGAACTGCACATCCTTGGCCAGCAGCCGGTGCGTGCCGATCAGCAGGTCGATCCTGCCTTCCTTCACCCGCTGCACAATTTCCTTCTGCTCTTTGGGGCTGCGGAAGCGGCTGAGCATATCGAACGTTACGGGGAAGCCCGCGAAGCGCTTCTTGACCGTGTTCAGGTGCTGCTGCACCAGGATGGTGGTGGGGGCGAGAATGGCGACCTGTTTGCCATCCAGCACGGCTTTGAACGCGGCGCGCAGCGCCACTTCGGTTTTACCGTAGCCCACGTCTCCGCACAGAAGGCGGTCCATGTTGCGGGGGCTTTCCATATCTGTAAAAATCTGCTCCACACACTGCTGCTGGTCGGCGGTCAGCTCGTAAGGGAACATATCCTCAAACTCACGCTGCCAGGGCGTTTCGTGGCTGAAGGCGTAACCCGGCGTGTTTTGCCGAGAGGCGTAAAGCTCCGCCAGATCGAACGCGAGCTTTTTAAGCCCCGCCTTGACCTTGCTTTTCTGCCGCTCCCACTCGCCGCCGCCCAGCCGGTTAAGCTTCGGCGCGCCGTGTTCCGCACCGATGAACTTTTGCACCCGGTCGAACTGGTCGGTGGGGACGTAGAGCTTGTCGTTGCCCAGATAGCGGATGAGCAGATAATCGCGTGTTACGCCTTCGGTGTTCAGCTGCACCACGCCGTCGAAAATACCTACGCCGTGGGTATCATGCACCACGTAGTCGCCCGCCTTCAGGTCGGTAAACGACGCGATGCGTTCACCCGCGTGCCGGTGCTTCTTGGAACGCTGATAACTGGTGCCGAACAGATCGCCGTCGGATACGAGGCATAGCCTGGCTGCGTCGTTTCGGAAACCCTTACCAACGGTAACGGGCAGAAGGATCGCTTCGCCCGCAATCAGATTGCCGTCCAGCGTTTCGGAGTAGGTGGCGGGGGTGTTCTGCTCCGCCAGCGCACGCTGAAGCCTTCGCCCGCGCGCTTCGCCGCCGGTGAGCAGCACAATGGCGAAACCCTGCTCCTTCCACGCGGCGATATCCTTGCTGAGAGGCTCCAAACGGCTTTGGTAGGGCATTACGGGTTCGCTGTGGAAATCCAGCGCCGTTTTGGGGGAAAGCTGTCCCAACCCGCGCGTAAGATCGCTAAGCGCAAAAACGGGATAGCGTTCGAAGGAGGCAAGAAGATCCTGATAGGTAAACAGCAGTTCGCGCTGGGCGGCGAAGCCGTCGCCGCGGCGTTCGGCTTCCTGCCATTCTTCCTCAAAGGCGTCGCGCTTGGCCTGCGCGCGTTTGGGCAGCTGGTCGGGCTGATCCACAAGGATAATCGGGTTTTGCAGGTAGGCCGATACAAAACAGGTATCGGCGCACAGAACGTTCATCCACATGGGCGCGGTACGGATGGGATGGCCGTCCCGCACGCGTTGCACGTCGTCCAGATGCCGTTTGTATTGGGAACGGCTTTCCGCTTCGGCGGGGTTTTCGGCTGCCGGTTCTTTGGTTTGCTTTACCGCGTCCAGAATGGCGGTGGCGGCAAGCTCTTTGGCGGCGCTTCCCGCTTCG
The DNA here is from genome assembly GCA_028692205.1 of Eubacteriales bacterium. The sequence continues at coordinate 1,720 of JAQUXV010000325.1, read as the reverse complement.
TCGTCCAGCGCGTCCAACTGCGAAAGAAAAGCGTCCAGCGACGACACTTCCGCCTGCGCGCCCGCGCTTGCCGCGGCCTGAAGGCGTTCGGGTTCGGCGGTAAGCGCGGCCAGCAGCCGGTCGGCGGCGGCCCCGGCATCCTCGGGCAAACACTCGGTGGCGGAACCTAAACGTATGTTTTTAACCCGCGCAATACTGCGCTGGCTGATGCAATCAAAACGGCGGATGGTATCCACTTCGTCACCGAAAAACTCGATGCGGAGCGCATCGGGCGAGTTGGGCGGAAACACGTCCAGAATATCGCCGCGCATGGCGCACTGCCCCTTGCCCTCCACCATCGGCACGCGCTCATAGCCGTTTTTCACCAGCTGGTTCATGAGCAGCGTGGGGGAAACACCGTCGCCTTCGTTCAGCGTAACGGCGGCCTGCCGGAACCGCTTGGCGTCGCAGCAGCGGTCCAGCGCGCATTCAGCGGAAACGCACAATACGGAAAGCCGGTTGTTTACGGCGTCATCCAGCACACTGAGGCGCTGCCACGTGCTCTCTTGGCTGGCGGCGGCGCGGCTGAACTGCACGTCTCTCGCGGGCAGCATCGCGGAGCCGCCGCCGAATAGACGGTCGATATCCTGCGCCTGCTTTTGGGCAACCAGCTCGCTGGCGGAAACCAGCAGCACCGGCCGCCCGGTTCGATGCGCCAACGCGGCGGCGAAAAAGGGTTTTTCGCCCTCGGCCATACCGGAAAGCGCAACCGTGTCAGCATTGCTGAGATGGGTGATTAACTGCTTCCATTGGGGCAGCGCGGAATAGGCGCTGAAAAGACCTTCGTTCATTCAGTTACTCCTGAGGGCTCTTGAGTATCGGCCTGTGCGGCTTCCGGCGCGGAAGGGCCGGAGGCATTCGATTCGGAGGATGTTTGCGTACGTTTGGGCGCCTTCGGCGGCTTGGGTTTACGGGTGTTGTATTGGTTCATGGCGGCGGTAACCCCGCTGCGCATCCACGCAATGGTCGCGTCGGTTGCGTTCTGGTACGCGGTAAAGGCGATCTGCCGCTCTTCGGGCGTATTGTAATGCGAAAGCACCCAGTCCGCGAGGTCATACTCCGGCGGTTTGCCGCCCGTGCCCACGCGGATACGGGGAAAAGCTTCCGAATTGATGCAATCCACAATACTGCGCATGCCGTTGTGCGTGCCCGCGCTGCCGTTGGGGCGGATGCGCAGCCAGCCGAAGGGCAGGTCGATATCGTCGTAGATCACCATCATGTTTTCGGGCGGAAGCTTGTACCAGTGTAGCAGCTGCCGCACGGCCTCGCCGCTCAGGTTCATATAAGTTTGCGGCTTACACAGCACAACTTTGCCGCCGAACGCCTGCCCTTCGCCGATCAGCGCTTCGCATTTATTGCGGTTAACGGGAATCTGCAGTTTTTCGCTCAGCATCGTGATCACGTCAAAACCGACGTTGTGCCGCGTATGCTCGTACTTTTCTCCGGGGTTGCCCAGCCCGACGATTAAAAACATATTCCGACATCCTTTACACGACGCAAGGCGAGGATGGACGTCCACCCCCGCTTGCTGGTTCGGCCCAACCGGCCGGAAAAAGGCATTCGACGCCTGCTACAGTTTTCCCTGCTCCTTGCGGCGTTTTACCCAGTCTTCCTTCACAACGCCGCGTGAACGGGCCACGAAAAGCGCGTCCTCCGGCACGTCCTCCACGACGGTGCTGCC
>JAQUXV010000324.1 GCA_028692205.1 Eubacteriales bacterium | reverse complement strand
GCCCCACACCCCGCCCAAGGGGATCATCCCCTTGGAAATCCCATTCCCGTCCGCCTTTCAGGCGGACGGATGCATAATGCAACAACTGTGTTCCTGTTTTACGTGCAATTCCCTTGTTTTCGGGGGTTCTGCCCGCTCCCCTCCCAAGGGGTTTATCTCCTTGGGGGAATCCCGTTCCCGTCCGCCTTTCAGGCGGGCGGTGTAATCCTATAACGGTAATGTCTGTTCCCGTACTACCTTCCATACAGTTCGAGATTCTATATCAAAATCCCTTTGCAGAAAGCATTGGCCGTGCAAAGCACGGCCAATGACGGGTCAAGGGCTTTCTGCCCTTGTGGGGGGTGAGGGGATGAAACCCCCTCACTTGGTGATGCTCAATGTCGCGGTTTTACCGTTGATATCCCACTCCTGCGTGTTCGCGCCTTCAGCGGGTTCACCGGCAGCCAGCGAGGTCGCCAGCACGCTCTGCATAATGAAGTCCCTGCCCGCCTCGATGGCGGCGGCCAGCTCCGCATCGGCGGAATAGGTAACGGAAATACGGTCGGTTACGGCGTAATCCGCATCCTTGCGCATGGTCTGCAGCTTGCTGACCACTTCACGCTGGTAGCCCTCGGCAACCAGCTCCGGCGTCAGGTTGCAATCCAGCACCACGGTCAGGTCGCCATCGAGCTGGGAGGCAAAACCGGGCTTGTGTACCGCCTCGGTGAGCACGTCGTCCTCCGCGAGCGACACTTCGGCGCCGTCCAGCGTAAAGTTCACGGTTTCGCCGCGCTGGAAGGCGTCCACGACCTCGTTGCCGTCGGCTTCCTTCAGCCACGCGCCGATTTTGCCCAGCAGCTTGCCGTACTTCGGGCCGAGCGTGCGCATCTGCGGTTTCAGGTTGTAGGTGGTAAAGGCGCGCGCGTCGTCGGTGAAAACGACCTGCTTCACGTTCAGCTCGTCGGCGGCCAGCTCCACATAGGCTTCGTCGAACTTCGTGCCTTTCACGTACAGGGCGGCCAGCGGCTGGCGCACCTTCAGGTTCGCGGCGTTGCGGCAGGCGCGCCCAAGGCTTACCACATTCAGCAGCGCGTCCATCTGGCGGTTCATGTTTTCATCGATCAGGCTTTCGTCCGCCGTGGGGAAATCGCACAAATGTACGCTTTCAGGCGCGTCCTTATCCACGGAGCGCACGAGGTTCTGGTACATTTCCTCGCTCAGGAAGGGCACGAAAGGCGCGATCACCTTGGTAAGCGTGGTCAGCACCGTGTACAGGGTCACAAACGCGGCTTCCTTGGTTTCGTCCATGCCCTTGCCCCAGAAGCGCTCGCGTCCGCGGCGCACATACCAGTTACTCAGCTCGTCCACAAAGGCGGCGATGGCGTTGGCGGGTTCGGGGATGCGGTAGTTGCTCAGGTCATCGTCCACCTGTTTAATCAGCTGGTTCAGGCGGCTTAAAATCCACCTGTCCATCAGCGTCAGGCTGACCTTGGCCGGATCGTGCTCCTTGGGATTGAAGTTGTCGATGTTGGCGTAGAGCACGAAGAACGCGTAGGTGTTTTGCAGCGTCGCCATAAACTTGCGCTGCCCCTCGGCCACCGCCTTATCGCTGAAGCGGCAGGGCAGCCACGGAGCGCTGGCGGTGTAGAAATACCAGCGCACGGCGTCCGCGCCCTGCTTGTCCAGCACGCTCCACGGATCGACCACGTTGCCCAGATGCTTGCTCATCTTTTTGCCGTTCTCATCCTGCACATGGCCCATAACGATGCAGTTTTCAAACGGAGAACGGTCGAAGATCAGCGTGCCGATGGCCATGAGGGTGTAGAACCACCCGCGCGTCTGGTCGATCGCCTCGCTGATGAAATCGGCGGGAAAGCGCTGTTCAAACGTCTCCTGATTCTCAAAGGGATAGTGCCATTGCGCGAACGGCATCGAGCCGCTGTCGTACCAGCAGTCGATCACTTCGGGCACGCGGTGCATGGGCTTGCCGCACTCGGGGCAGGTGATCTCCACCGCGTCGATGTACGGGCGGTGCAGCTCGATATCCTCCGCCACGGGGGCAGTGGCCATCTCGCGCAGTTCCTGGCGGGAACCGATCACATGCAGGTGCCCTTCCTCGCAAATCCAGATGGGCAGCGGCGTGCCCCAATACCGCTCGCGAGACAGGCCCCAGTCCACCACGTTGTCCAGGAAGTTGCCGAAGCGCCCTTCCTTGATGTTTTCCGGCAGCCAGTTCACGGTGCGGTTGTTCGCCATCAGCTGATCGTGCAGCGCCGTCATGCGGATGAACCACGTGGAGCGCGCGTAATAGAGCAGCGGCGTATCGCAGCGCCAGCAGAAGGGATAGTTGTGCGTAAAGGGCACGGCGGCAAACAGAAGGCCGCGCTGCTTCAAATCTTCCAGTACCTTTTCGTTTACTTCCTTCACAGGTTCGCCCACCCACGGCGTGCCGGCCACAAACCGGCCCTGCGTATCTACCAGCTGCACGAAAGGCAGGTTGTTGTCCCGGCCCACGCGCGCATCGTCCTCGCCGAACGCGGGTGCGATGTGTACGATGCCGGAACCATCGGTAAGCGTTACGTAATCGTCCGCGACCACATACCAGCCCTTTTCGCGGGGGTAGGCATAGCCGTCGAACCGGTAAAGCTGCTCGTACTCCATGCCGCACAGTTCGCTGCCGGGCATGGTTTTGACCACCTTGCCTTCGTGCGACTGCTCGCCGAACACGGTGTGCAGCAGCGCTTCGGCCAGATAGTAGGTTTCGCCGTTCAGCACAAACTCCACATATTGCTCATTCGCGTTCACGCACAGGGCGACGTTGCTGGGCAGCGTCCACGGCGTGGTGGTCCACGCGAGGATGTAGGCATGCTCGCGGCCCTTCACCTGAAAGCGGACGAACGCGGACGTGTCGCTGACTTCCTTGTAGCCCTGCGCCACCTCGTGGCTGGAAAGCGCGGTGCCGCAGCGCGGGCAGTAAGGCACGACCTTAAAGCCCTTGTACAGCAGGCCCTTTTTCCAGATCTCTTTCAGGCTCCACCATTCGGACTCGATGTAATCGTCGTGGTAGGTCACGTACGGGTGTTTCATATCCGCCCAGAACGCCACGCGGTCGGACATTTCCTCCCATTCGTGCTGATACTTCCACACGCTTTCCTTACACTTTTTGATGAACGGCTCGATGCCGTACTTCTCGATGGCGGGTTTGCCGTCCAAATGCAGCGCTTTTTCCACTTCCAGTTCCACCGGCAGGCCGTGGGTATCCCAACCGGCTTTGCGCAGAACATCCTTGCCCTTCATGGCCTGAAAGCGGGGAATCAGGTCCTTGATGGCGCGGGTTTCGATATGCCCGATGTGCGGACGGCCGTTAGCCGTCGGCGGGCCGTCGAAGAAGGTAAAACGCTCCTTCCCTTCGTTGTGGTGGAAGGATTTTTCGTAAATATTCTCTTTTTTCCAGAACTCGAGCACCTGTTTTTCGCGCCCTACGAAATCCATGTCCGTCGATACTTTTTGATACATGCTTTTCCCCTCCGGCCAAGTTGGATGGGCAGAAAAAAACCGCCCCTGAACGGGACGGAAATCAATCTTTCCGCGGTACCACCCATTTTGATGAGGCTTGCGCCTGATCCGCTCGTATGCCCTGTAACGGGAGCGCCCGCAACGCCCTATGGCACACCGATGAACGGCGCGCCGTCGAACGTCCTGCTCGGGAGTGATCCGCTCGCGCGCTTTGCC
>JAQUXV010000323.1 GCA_028692205.1 Eubacteriales bacterium | reverse complement strand
AGAACCATCCGTTCCCACGTCATTTTACCAAACCCGCGCTGGAAATGTTCGATACGCTGGGCCGGTATTCGACCTTCCTGTATAAAATCATTTTTGCCAACCTGTGGTGCTTCGGCGGCCTACTGGATAAACTCAGCCAAAGAAGCGGCGGCGTGATGAACGCGCTGTTCAGGACTACGGTCGCATTTACCCAGGCAGCAGGCAGCAAAGCGCCCAACGTGATTCCGCCCGAAGCGTCCTTTGTGGCGAATCTGCGCCTGAACCCCGTGGATACCGTGGACAGCGCTGTGGAATACTGCAAGGATGTCGTCGGAGACGAGCGTATGAGCCTGTCTGTGGACGATCATATGAACCCAAGTCCGATTTCGGAAACGGACTGCGAAGCGTGGGATAAGGTGAAAACGGCGATTCTGGATACGTGGGAGGATTGCATCGTCAGTCCGTACCTGATGGTGGCCTGCTCGGACAGCCGCCATTACGGTCGCATTTCCAACCACGTATACCGCTTTTCCGCCTGCGACCTGACCGACGAGGAGCGCAACGGCATTCACGGCAATGACGAGCATATCCGCGTGGAAGTGGTTGGCCGGGCGGTAGCGTTTTACCTCAGGTTGATCGGGATGTGTTGATACAAGAGCATCGCAAACCGCCTGTGAGCCGCGCTGCAAAAGGAGCGGAACACAGGCGGTTTGTTCGTGAAAACCGGGCGCTCAGAATCGGAGAGACAGGCTTTGACAAATGTGCGCTTCCGTGTTACTGTAATACGGATTATGATCAGGAGGGATACCATGTTAACCGTTTCGGATGTCAGCCTGCAGTTTGCGGGCGACCTGCTGTATAAACACGTGGATCTGATTTTTCAGCGCGAGCATTGCTACGGCATTATCGGCGCGAACGGCGCGGGCAAAAGCACGCTGCTGCGCATCATTTCCGGCGAGCTCCAACCTACCACCGGTTCCGTGTCCATCACCAAGGAAGACCGCATGAGCGTGCTGGAGCAGGATCACTTTAAGTACGACGAATACCCGGTAATCGATACGGTGATCATGGGCAACCAGAAGCTGTATGAGATTATGAAGGAAAAGGAAGCCCTGTATGCCAAGCCGGACTTCAGCGAAGCCGACGGCGAACGCGCCGCGGTGCTGGAGGGCGAGTTCGCCGAGATGAACGGCTGGGATGCCGAAACCGAGGCCGCTCAGCTGCTGAACGGTCTGGGCGTGCCGGGAAGCCTGCACACCGCCCGGATGGACTCGCTGGACGGTCGCCTGAAGGTGAAGGTACTGCTGGCGCAGGCGCTGTTCGGCCAGCCTTCTATTATCCTGCTGGATGAGCCGACCAACGGCCTGGACGTGGAAAGCACGGAATGGCTGGAAGAGTTTTTGATCGACAGCCCCGCCATCGTGATCGTGGTCAGCCATGACCGGCACTTTTTGAATGCCGTATGCACCGACATTGTGGATGTGGATCACGCCACCTGCAAGATGTACGCGGGCAACTACGATTTCTGGTATGAGGCCAGCCAGTTGTTCCAGCAGCTGATGCGCAACCAGAACAAGAAACGTGAAGAGAAAATTCGCGATCTGCAGGAGTTTATCCGCAGGTTTTCCGCCAACAAATCCAAAAGCAAGCAGGCCACCAGCCGCAAGAAGGTATTGGACAGCATTCAGGTGGAGCAAATGCCTGCATCCAGCCGCAAGTACCCCTATGTCGGGTTTGAGCCGGAGCGCGAGGCGGGCAAGGATATTCTGTTCGTGGAGAACGTCTCCAAAACAGTGGACGGCGTTAAGGTGCTGAACAACGTTTCCTTCACAGCCAACAAGGGCGATAAAATCGCTTTTGTGGGCGATAACGAGGCGGGCGCGACGGCGCTGTTCCGCATCCTTACCGGGGAGCTGAACCCGGACGAAGGTTCCTTCCGTTGGGGTGTTACCATCTCCCAGAGTTATTTCCCCAAGGACAATACGCGTTTCTTTGCCGATTTCGACGGTTCGCTGATCGAATGGCTGCGGCAGTTCTCCTTTGACCAGACGGAAACATACCTCCGTGGGTTTCTGGGGCGCATGCTGTTTTCCGGCGACGATGTATACAAGCCCGCCAAAGTGCTGTCCGGCGGCGAAAAGGTGCGCTGCATGCTCAGCCGGCTGATGATGAGCAAGGCCAACGCGCTGATACTGGATCAGCCGACCGACCACCTGGATCTGGAAAGCATTACGGCGCTGTCCAAAGGCCTGTCCGCCTATCCGGGCAACCTGCTGTTTGCCTCGCACGACCACCAGTTTATCGACGAGGTGGCCAACCGGGTCATTGAAATTCCCGCTGGCGGCGAAGGCTGCCTGGACCGCACGGGGTCGTTTGAGGAATTCCTCGATTGGAAACGTCACAGAGCCGAATCCTAAGAAACAGCAAAATCCCGGGTTGATGAAGAAGCTCCACCCGGCTTGCGGCTGTGCCGCATTCGGGTGACCGCAAGCGGTTTGCAGGTTTCCAACGGATATGCCTATGCATACAAGCTTCTCGGACGGGCGCTTGCGAACCTGTTGTTCAATAATCTGAGCCGCCGGTAGAACCGGCGGCTTTTTGTGACCGGCCTTTTGACCATTGCCGCTTTAGCTGAGGCGAAAATGAACGATCTCGTTTGATGAAACAGAATACCCGAATGGAGAACGGGTGCTTACGATCTCACTTTTATTGATTTCGCTTTTCATAAACCGTAGGGCAAGAGTAACGGGCCAACAGAAGTATGTATATTGAGTCGCAGCCACTTGGTTTGCCCTGAAGGCGATCGATGCAGCAGCGGCTTGAAATATTACTTAAGAAAAAATTAATATTTGCAGAAACAATAACAAGTATTTTGTAAAATGCTTGTTAAACCGTTGAATTTCAACAGGTACAGAGAAGTAAACTAAAATTGTATGCGGGACGTTATACGCCCTGCGGGACAAAAATGTACTTGCATTCTCAAACCGGATAAGGTATGATAGCGGCATGCGGTACGAGAAACGCCCATAGGGCAGATAACGTCCCACAAGAAGCCGAAGCGGCTTCTCCACAGGACGCTCCCGCAGCTTCATCCGGTATTATATTACCTTCAAAGGAGGCTCCCAAACCTATGGAACGAGTATTTAACTTTTCGGCCGGCCCTTCGATGATCGACGAAAGCGTGCTGCAAAAAGCCGCCGCTGAACTGGTAGCGTATCCCGGTAAAGGGACAAGCGTGCTGGAGATGAGCCACCGCAGCAGTATGTTTATGGACATTTACAATGAAGCCGTATCGCTGTTCCGCGAGGTGATGGGCGTACCGGAAGGGTATGAAGTGCTCTTCCTGCAGGGCGGCGCAACCATGGAATTCAGCGCGATTCCCATGAACATGCCTGCTAAAAGCCACGTTGCGGACTATATTGATACCGGCAACTTTGCCCATATTGCCGCCGAGGAAGCGAAAAAGTACACCAATGTGAATGTTGTCGCCTCCAGCAGGGAGGAAAACTATATCCGTATTCCGGATGTAAGCAAAATCGCTTTTACCCCTGATGCGGATTACGTATACATCACCACCAACAATACCATTTACGGCACCCGGTACATCGAGCTGCCGGATACCGGCAATGTGCCGCTGGTTGCGGACGCAAGCAGCAATATCCTTTCCCAGCCCCTGCCGGTGGAACGCTTTGGCGTTCTCTACGCCGGAACGCAGAAAAACATGGGGCCTGCCGGTA
>JAQUXV010000322.1 GCA_028692205.1 Eubacteriales bacterium | reverse complement strand
CACGCTTTCCAAGCGAGCTGGCAACCAGCATGGACCGGGAGAAGACAAGCAAGACCCTTGAAACCGGCAATACGAAAGTGCTTGATTCCATTACCGTTACCCACGACGACGGGGAAACCTATACCCTCCTCTATCGCAACGAGGAACTGTATTTGCAGCGCTCGGACGACGAGATTGAGATGATCAACGAAAGTTATACCGACGAGATCGTCGCCGCTGCCACCGAAATCGCTGTTACGGACACCGTGGCCGAAAATGAGAGCGAGGTGAGCGACCACCTTGCGGATATGGGGCTGCAGCCGCCGAAAATTACGGTGAACGTCGGCTACCTGAACGGCGAAACGGTGGAAATACAGGTAGGGGACGAGGTTCCCGGAACCACATACTATTACTATCGCTGGTCGGGCGACGACGGCGTGTATATGTGCGACGTCGGCATCCACGACGCGTTTACCTATACGGAGCACATGCTGCTGCCCGTTACGCAGCCCTCGCTGGTGCCGGCGCTGACCGACCGGCTTTCCATCAACACGAAAAGCGCGGGGCGGATGGTATGCGATTTTGTGGCCGACGGCACGGACTCGTATCTGGGAACGTTGAGAGAGCCTTACGTCTATCCCGTGGACAGCGATTCGACAGCGACCCTGTTAAAGGCGCTGGAGAATTTCCGGTTGGGCACCAAAATGGATACGGTTACTGCGGAAAACCGCACGGAGTACGGATTTGACGATCCAACCGCCGTGATGGACGTACACCAGAAGGCGGGCCTGTATTCCCAAGTCGGCTCCGACGGCACGCTGCAATGGCTGACGGCCGAAGAACAAACCATCCGCCTGACTTTCGGTGCGAAGGATGGGGATTTCTTCTACTTTTGCGAATACGCGGGCGAATGCTACCGGGTGAGCAGCTTTCTGGTTACCACGCTGGTCAGCGCCGACGCAAACGACTATCTCTCCCGCGCACCGGCGGATATGGGTTCGGCGGCAATCGCGTCCATCTCCATGCAGATGGGCGGCGGCTCGGCGGAGGTGCGCGCAACCTATACCGAGCGCGTGCTGGCAAACAACGATATCGAAACCGATTCGGAGGGCAATACCGTTTACGATGTGACCGTAACCCTGAACGGCGATACGATTACCACCGACGCGTTTAATTCGCTGGTGGAACGCCTGAAGGCGATGACGGTTTCTGGCAAGCTGGACGCTGTGCAGACCCCCGCGGGAACGCCGCGCTGGCAGATGACGCTGACCACGACCGGCGGTGCGAGCCGCACGCTGGCGGCCTACCCGAAGGACGCCTTTAACGATGTTCTGGCGGTGGACGGCGTGGCCCTGTATTACCTGAACGCCGAGGCGATCCAGATCGCGCTGGCGGAGATGTACCCCGACTCGTAAACCGGCTTCCCGGAAAGAAAAATCCGCATTGACGGGTAAGCCGTCATCATAAGCCGTAATAACAGACAAACCGATCTTCCGGCATTCCGTGCGGGAGAACGGCCGCAAGAAAGCCAAACCGGTAACAAACGTCGCCGCGGCTACTCACAGCCGCGGCGACGTTTGGTTTGCTGAAAATGCCCATCTACTTTATCGCCTGCGCTACAACGGGCGGTCACGCATGTCCGTGTAGGCTCCCGCCTGTGCGCGGCTTGGCTTCGTGCATCTGAACCATTTTGAGCAGGCTGAGCTTGCATGAGGTTTGTCAACGGTATGAACGTCGCCGCGGCGTGAATAGCCGCGGCGACGTTTTTACTCATGCCTTTAGGCAGTTGAGCGAAGCGAGACAGAAAACCACCCGCTATGCGGGTGGAAGATAAAAAGTTATACAAAAGAATCACCTTTCGACTAAAATAAGGATGTTCAGACCTATTGCAGTAAGAAAGGTGATTGTATGGCAAACCAAACAAATAGTCTGGCGCATACCAAATGAGTATGTAAGTATCACATAGTGTTCACACCCAAGTACAGAAGAAAGGCAATTTACGGACAATATCGAGATGATCTGAGAGATATCATCAAAACACTATGCACATACAAAGGCGTGGGAATCATCGAAGGACATGTGATGATGGATCATGTCCATCTGTTGGTGAGTATACCACCCATGGGATACTTGAAAGGGAAAAGCGCTCTCATGGCGTTTGATAAACATGCAAATCTAAAGTACAAGTATGGGAATCGGCACTTCTGGGCAGAAGGGTATTATGTATCAACTGTAGGATTGAATGAAGCTACGATCAAGAAGTATATTGAGGATCAAGAGAAGCATGATATTGCCCTTGACAAGTTAAGTGTGAAGGAGTACGAGGACCCTTTTAAGGGTGGCAAGTAGTACGAACGCCCCTTAATGGGCAGCAAAAGCGGCAACGGCAATAGGCTTGAACATAGTGAAAGCCAGCGCCTTTAGACGCTGGCCAGTACCATTAGGCTTTTAGCCTTAGTGCAAACCACCCGTTTGACGGGTGGTTGTGATTATTTTTGATTTTCAGGAGAAGCGGAAATCGTGCGTGTGGAACTGCGTTCCCCGGCCGGGTGGGAAGAGAGAATTTGTTTGTTCGGTCAACCCAGCCCGCGGATATAGGCGATGATACTTTCGACTAGCGCGTCGTGCGTTACGCCGCTGGTGTTGAGCATCAGGTTATAGTTGCTGCGGTGGCCCCAGTTGCCGTCTGCGAAGAAGTTGTAGTAGCCCTGACGCTGCTTATCCATTTTGCGCACGCGTTCCTTGGCCTTGTCGGCAGGCAGGTTTTCCACCTGCATAATGCGCTTCACCCGCTCGTTCACGTTCCCGTACATGAAGATGCTTACCAGATTGGGCTGGGCTTTGAGCACGTAGTTTGCGCAGCGGCCAACCATAACGCACGGCCCTTCCAGCGCAATTTTGGCGATGGCGTCGAACTGCGCCAGAAAAATGCGGTGGTTCAGCGGTATTTCCACTTCGCTGCCCGCCAGCGTATCCGCGCCCGGATAAAGCGAAAACAGGTAACTGGGCAGCGGCTTTTCGTCGTTGTGCTCAAAAAGCTCCTCGCAGATACCGCTGTTTTTAGCGGCAAGGGTTAGTATTTCCTTGTCGTAGAAGGGAATTTGCAGCTTTTGCGATAAGAGTTTGCCGACCTCGTGCCCGCCGCTGCCGTATTCGCGGCCGATGGTAATGATCGCTTTTTCCGCATCCATAACGTCACCCCTCCGCTTAATGAACTTGTTCAACCCGATCTCCCGTGCCTTTATTATACAATAAACATTATGGTAATGTAAACCGCCGCCCGTGAACAGATGGTAAACAATCGCTTCCCTATAAAACCTTCCCCGCCGCGGCGCTGGAAAAAAGAAAAAACCCGCCGTTTCGCTAACTAAAAACGACGGGAATGTTTGCCTGCCTGGGCAGACGCCGGTTATTCGGCGTGCGCGCCCTCCTCGGAGGTCTTGAGCTTGGTAAAGATCATTCGGCCCGCGCTGGTTTGTAGCACGGTGGTCACCACGGCGGTCACGCTTTCACCCACAAATTTCCGGCCGCTGTCCACCACGATCATCGTACCGTCGTCCAGATAAGCCACGCCCTGCCCCGGCTCCTTGCCTTCACGGACGATTTGCACAGTCAGTTCTTCGCCGGCCATCAGCATGGGCTTAACGGCGTTGGCCAGATCATTGATGTTCAAAACGCTGATGCCGCTGACGCCCGCGACTTTATTCAGGTTGTAATCGTTGGTTACCACCACGCCGT
>JAQUXV010000321.1 GCA_028692205.1 Eubacteriales bacterium | reverse complement strand
CAACTATATATGGTATATTTACATCCGCGGTTCATAGAACCTGATACTTGCATGCGCAAAAGAGGTGAAACTGCATGAAAGAGAATATCCATCCGAAGTACGGCAAAGCAACCGTCCGTTGCGTATGCGGTGAGACGTTTGAAACCGGCTCCACCAAGAAGGAGCTGAAAGTCGAAATCTGCTCCAAGTGCCACCCCTTCTTCACCGGTAAGCAAAAGCTGGTGGACAGCGGCGGACGCGTGGATCGCTTCAAGAAGCGTTTCAATATCGACTAACCGTACCTTACAGCGCGAAGCAAATTGCTTCGCGCTTTTGTGTGCCCGAAAACGCCGATGCCTGTGCCTTATCCGGTTTGTGGATTTTGGCCTGCTCGAAGGCGGTAAAGGCCGAACGTATCTGCACGGCGCTTTCAAAATCGCCGAGCTTGTTACGGGAATCGAAAACTGTTGAGGGAGTATTTTCTTACGTTACAACCAATACGATTTTTCCGTCAGGAAGCGCAGAGTAAAAAACCCGTAAAATTTCGTTCAAAAGCAAACCGCCCGCGTCCATGAGAACGCGAGCGGTTTGCTTTGGCTGCCGATACGATCAGAACAGCACCAGATACGCGATGGTAATGAACAGCCCGATGCAGAACATCAGCAGGCTGAAACTGATAGAACGCGTAAGCCTGCGGCTCTGGCGGCTGACTTCTTCGTTTCCGGCCGCAAGCGCATACACAAAGTTCGGCTGCACGGGCCGCTTTCGCCACAGCGTGTAATTGAGAATTTTCACAACGGCGTCCATCAGGGAGCCGACGGCATAGGTGAACCGGTTGCCGCCGGGCACAGGCGTGCGCGGCGAACCGACGTGCAGCAGCGCACGCCGGGAGAAGGCCAGCACCGTATCGGTTGATTTTTCAAACACGCGGGCAATCAGCAAACCAACTGCAATCAGCAGCCGCAGCAGCGGGCGGTACACTACGTTTTCAAGGTCCAGCCATGCGGGCTGACAGTTTGGATACTTATGGTAGCCGTCGGCGGTGCGCACGGTGAAAAACGGCCTTACAATCACCGTGTACAGTGCAACGCCGATCACAAAGGACTTACACGCGGCGATGATGTTCTCCGAGTCGAAAATCGATATGGCGCGCCGGTTGGAGGCTCCGAGAAAGCCCTCGCCAAGCTTGCCGATACCGCTTACCAGCGGCACGGGGAAGGAACCGAGAATGGGCGGAAGCAGAGCGCATACGATCAGCACAAGCGCCGTAAGGGGAGAACGATAATGCTTCATGCCGTCGTAGGTTTCCTGTTTTGCAGGGTTGGTTTGCAGGAACAGACAGACGTAAATTTTAAACATATAGGCATAGGTCATCGCGCCGCCGAAAAGGAACAGCCATTCCGCGCGCACATACGGCGTTGTGTTTCCGCCCTGCAGCGCAACCAGCGTAATGTACGTCTTGATGCTTTCATGCAGCAGGGATTTGCTGACGAAGCCGCTGAAATACGGCACGCCGCAAATGCCCAGCATCGCGGACAGAAAAGCCAGATGCAGCAGGGGTTTTCGGCGGCCAAAGCCGCGGATATCGCTTAAATTTGTCGTGTCCAGGTTGATAAAAACCACACCGGCGCACAGGAACAGAATCAGCTTGAAAAGCGAGTGGTTGACCATGTGGGCGACCGTGCCCCAGGCCGCGAAGCCGTTGTTCTGATCCAACAGCACGCAAAGCCCGATGCCTACGAAAATGAAGCCGATCTGGCTCATGCTGGAGCCTGCAAGAACGCGTTTCAGGTCGTTGCTGAGCAACGCGATGATCGCGCCGATGACGAGGGTTACCATGCCCAGCCAGAAAATCATCTTGCCCCATTGGAGGCTGTGTGTCATCAACTTCATGCTGAGTACCAGTACACCGAAAACGCCTGTTTTACTCAGCATACCGGATAGCAGCGCGCTTGCGGGCGCGGGGGCGGCGGGGTACGCTTTGGGCATCCAGACGTGCAGGGGAAACGCTCCGGCTTTGGCCCCGAAGCCGATAAGCAGCAGCATACAGGGAAGCCACAGCGCAGAGCTGTCCGTCTGGTTAAGCAGTGAAGCAAAGTCGTCAAAACCTGCGGTCGCAAGCTTTCCCGGCAGCTGCAAAAGCCCTGCCAGCATGCAAAGCCCGCCGATGATCGCAATATACAGGTAGGTTTCAGCCGCACGCAGGGCGGGGCCGGTTTCAATATGGGCTACCCACGGGTAGCTGCTCAGCGACATCACCTCAAAAAACAGGAAGGCGGTGAACAGATTATCCGAAAGCATAACGCCCATGGTAGCGCCGAAGTTCAGCAAGGTGAAAAATGCGTAACGCGGAGCATTATGATCCTTGGCGAAATACTCAATTGAAACAAGAGACGTGAAAAGCCACATTACACCGGCAATCAACGCGTACAGAGCACGAAATCCATCCGTACGCAGCACAATACCGAGCGAACAAATGCCTTCCACCGACACGGAAAAATATTCGCCTCGAAGCGCGGAAAGAAAAATCGGCACGATTGCCGCCAGACACGCGGCGGATACGAGCCCCATGAACCAAATGGACAACTGCTTATATTTTCGCCCCGCAAGCCAGCAAAGAGGCGCCGCGGCCATAGGCACAAGAATTGTAAGCAATAAAATGAAATCGCCCTGCATACGCTGCCCTCCTTTACAGTTTGCCCGCCGCGACCTGCGACAGGAAAGCAATCAGCGGCTGGGAGAAAAACGCCAGAACCAACATGGTTACGCACAGCACAATCAGCGGAAGCTTCATTTGCCAGCCCGGATCGTCTTTTTTCACGGAGGAAGCGGGTTCGTCCTCCGGCAGTGCGAAAGCGGTAACCGCAGGTTTCAGCAAGTAGATCGCGGTCAGGACCGCCGAAATGATCAACACTCCCATCCCCGCAAAGCCAAGCACCGTGCCGCCGCTTAAGCCCGCGCCGGCAAGCGCCCATTTGCTCTGGAAGCCGATAAACGGGGGAATGCCGACCAACTCGACGGAGCAGAAAGCGAATACGATGAAGGTAAACGGCATCCGGCGGCCCATGCCGCGCAGTTCCTGTACCGATTCCCGACCTGTGCGGATCATCCACGCGCCGATACAGCTGAAAAGCGCGATCTTGATCAACGCGTGAAACACCATGTGCATCAGCCCCGCTGTGAGCCCGTCGGGCGTCATCAGCAGGATACCAAAAAGTACATAGCTCAGGTTGGAAATGGTAGAATAAGCAAGCCTGCGCTTCATATGCTGTTCGCGTACCGCCATAGTGCTGCCGAAAAGAATAGTGAAAAGCGCAAGGCCAAGGCAGACCGTTTGTGCCCAAGTGCCGGAAACCAGTTTTACGCCGTATACAAAATACGTTAGCCGGGCAATGGCAAAAACGCCCGCCTTAACCACTGCCACCGCGTGTAAAAGAGCGGTTACAGGTGTGGGCGCGACTGTTGCCGTCGGCAGCCAGCCGTGCAACGGGAATACCGCAGCCTTTACGCCAAAACCCAGAAAGCCCAGCGTAAATAAAACGAGAACCGTCGTTTGCGGCGCTTTTGCCAGAAGACGGATACCGCCGTAGGCAAAATCGGTCGTATCGCCGTAATGCAGTGCGCCGATCATGGCGACGAAGGCGAGCGCCGCGCCGCCAAGCGAATAATACAGGTATTTGCGCCCCGCATAGACGCTTCGGGGGCTGAGCCCGTGGGCGACCAGAAAAAGCGTGGAAAAGGTGAGAA
>JAQUXV010000320.1 GCA_028692205.1 Eubacteriales bacterium | reverse complement strand
ACGCCGAATAACGTTGGCGTAACGTCGCGCTATACTCGGATTTCGCCGCCCTTACGGGTTGGCCAATCTTTTCAACGCGCCCTCGGCGGTCCATTTGCCGATTCGCTTCCTGCCGGTTTCCAGCAACCCCGGCTCTCTGTAAGTGCGCTTTCGGTGTGATCTCCGCTTCAACGGTTTTGTTTATTGAAGCATGTTTTTTTTCGTTTGTCAACCCCTCAAAGGGAAATTGCGGCAAATCATTTTCCAAAACGGGCGTACTATTGCCAAATTCCACTCCGGCGTTTATGATAAAGATAGATTGTACAACTCCCGTATGCGCCGCCATCCGCAAAGGAGGAATCTTCGTGAAAAAGAGAATTGCGCTCTGTCTGCTTCTGTTGTTTGTGCTGCTGCCGTTCCATTCGCTGGCCGACCTGCAAATGACCTACTTTACCGATGCCGACGCGACCGACGTCATGGTGATGGGCGACGACAACAGCGTGCTGAGCACCGTGATTGATAAACAGCCTTCCGGCGAGCAAACTGAATGGACGCTGAACATCGTCACCGGCGGTGCGGATTCCGGCTACTTTTATGTGAAAAACGCGGACGGCAACTGGCTTCGCGGTTCGGCGCTCTCCGGGCTGGCTTCGCTCGCGGGTTCCGCCGTCACCGCCGCGCCTGCCGACACTCCCGCCCCGACGATTACCGGCACACCCGCCAAGCCGTGGGAGGTCACTGCCTATCCGCGCTACGAAATCAGCATTCGCCCGCTTGCCGAAATCGAGCGTGTTCAGTCCCGCTGCGGCCCCGCCAAAACCTATCACGGCGCGGGCGCATACAAAACCTACAAGATGACCGGCACGGAGGCGCTGTTTATCGAGGGGAGCTATGTATTGGTGGATCTGGATTACACCACTGTCGGCAAACGAATCGTCTACTTCCCCACCAGCGCTTTCTACAGCATGCGAAACGTCCCCTCGGTAACGCTCCAATCTGTAGACGCATACACTACCTCCGCCCTCACGCCCACCTTCGGCCCGGGCTATGATTACGACACCTTTGATGAGGCCGCCATCGCCTCCGGCACGGACCTTCGCGTGTTCTTTGAAGAAAACGGCTGGGTTTTTGCCGAGTTCGAATGCGACCTGGGTGTGGTGCGCGCGTGGATTCCCGTGGAGCAGGTCGGCTATTAAGCTGCCGTCCCCAAATCAATTCAGCGGCTTGCGTCCCTGTTGTTCAGGGTAACGCAAGCCGCTTTCAAAATTTCTTTTTATTTCTGGGCACGGGCAGCGCCGCAGACGGTAGTTTTCAGTCCGCGGACAACATCGGCACCGTGCTGCTCCCGTGCGGCATCACAATCACCGACTGCTCACCGAAGTCCAGCAGTTTTTGCAGCTCCTCCGGCGTCGAATGTCCGTGCATGTTCAGGGGCGCCAGCGTCTCCGCGGGAATAGTGCTCAGCATTTGCAGGTTCGTGCGCGCGGCAATCTCACAGCAGACGTAAAAAATGTAGCCCGCAATGGTAAAATTGCTTCGCAGCTCCGCGTCCAGCGTGCCCTGCTTCTGGTAACGGCTCCAATCGAAAAACGCGGCAGGGCCGCCACCCTCGCGGCACTCGCTCATAAACACCAGCGTGCCGCCTTCCTTCACGGCCTGATAGGCGTTGATGAGGGTTTTGGAGGATTGGTACAGGTTGATATCCTTGGGAAAGCCCCCGCAGGTCGCCACCACCGCGTCCGCCTTTTCGCAGATGGGCACGCCGTTGTAGCGGTCCACCAGCCGGCAGCTTTCCTCCCACGCCTTTATATAATCGCCGCTCGGCAGGGCAATCTGGTCGCCGTTGCCGTCCACCACAAGGTTAATGCCAAACACCGGCGCGACCATTTCAGCCGCTTCCAGCATATCGTCGTTCACGGGGTTATCCGTCACCATGCCGCAGCCGACGCTGTCGCTGGAGCGGGGCTCGGTGGGATGCAAAGCGTGAATGTGGTTTTGCTTGATCGTTTTCCGCCCCGCGATGCCCGGCACGATGCTCTTGCGCCCGCCGCCGTACCCGGCCAGCAGGTGGTGCACCGTTCCGCCCATCAGAATCACCTTGCGGCCCACCGCCAGCGGGCTTACCAGCACTTCCGTTCCATACCTTGTCGTGCCGAGGTTGGCCAGTTCCCCGTCGATATCGTGGTTCACCACGCGCACCCGCCGGTAGACGCGCTCGCCCACCAGCCGGATCAGTTCTTCCTCGGTCTGCATCCGGTGGGTGCCCAGCGCCACCAGAAAAACGATGTTCTCATCGGGCAGGCCCGCCACATCATGCAGATAATCGAGCAGCAGCGGGCAAATCCGCTCCTGATGCATCCACGCGCGCGTCAGATCGCTGATGATGACCGTCACCTGATCCTTCGGCGCAACAACCTCTTTCAGTGGTCGGCTCTCCACGGCGTTTTCTTCCACCGCCGCACGAAAAGCCTCTTTCAGGTCGGCAATCGGGGGCGGCGTAACCGCGTCCACCACTTCAATCTTTTTCGCCCGCACTGTCAGCGGTATTTTTTCGTCCCCATAGTCAAACACAAATTGCCGTTCCATCGCGACGCTTCCTTTCATGAGTACCTGCCCAATATAGCACAATTCCGGGCAGGAAGAAAGCATCCGCGCGAAGTATCTTTGTATGGAAAGCGTTTGGATTGCATCGTAATCCCATTCCGTCGTTTACAATTTTATCTCAGGAGGGTCCGCCATGCCGTATATTCAAATTGCCGTCACCGCGTCGCTGACCGGCGGGGACAAAGCCGCCCTGCGTGCCGCCGCGCTGGACGCCGCCGCCGGTATCCTAAACAAGAAGCGCGAGATCGTAATGGTGCATATTCTGGATAATCAGGCCCTGACGAAGGGCGAAGGGGACGCGCCCTGCGCCTTTTGCGACGTTCGCGTGATGGGCGCGGCCACACAGGAAGCCTGCGACCGGTTTTCGCAGGCCCTCAGCGCAGATATCGCCCGCATCGCCCACACCGCGCCCCTGTGCGTGTATCTGTCGGTTTCGGAGCTGACCCTCTGCTATACCGATGGGAAACTGCCGCCGGGCCACGGCGCTCGCTAACGCTCGCTTTTGGGAAGGGGATTGCGATCCCCCTCCCAACCTCCCCATGGGATATCCGGTAGTCGGTTATTCTGGTGGCAATGCTACAAGCCAAGGACAGGTGCTCTTTTGGGGTAGCTTGCCTTTGAAGTATTTTTTATTGGAAACAATAAAATTGGTTTGCTTTCAATGTACTTGTTCTTTGCAAAGGTTTCTCCTGCTTCTTGCCCCGTTCACCAAACGCCGGGATGCCCTCTTCCGTACCGGCCGTATGTAGGGTTTCCTTTTCCGCGCAAAACACCGCCGCGGCGGTTGGTGTTCCGTCGCGGCAGCGTTTCAACAGAGGTTGATTGTGGGTATTTCAGAAAGAGAACTTAGTTGGCGCTGGTCGTGCTGTTGCCGTTGCGGCGCTGCTGGTTCTGCTGGGTAAGGTCGCAATCGCCGTCACAGGTCGCGTTGCCATTGCCGTTGCCATCGTTAATGCACTCGTCACAATCGCAGCCGTTTTGGTTGTTATTGTCGTTGTACCGCTGGTTTTTGCCCTGGCCGTTCATCATTGTATCGGAACGGCGGTTGTTGCCCATTCCCTGCGTCTGCGTGTCGCTGTCGTCATTCTGGCCGTACTGGTTGCCCGCGCCGTTCTGGAGGCCCAACCCGGTGTTTTCAGCATTCTGGGTGAAAGCGC
>JAQUXV010000319.1 GCA_028692205.1 Eubacteriales bacterium | reverse complement strand
CGGTTACGATACCAGCGACGAGCTGCTTACCGCCCTGCGGGAAGGATGGTGCGACGCTCTCCTGTATCAGGATCCTTACCAGCAGGGGTATGCGGCCGTGCAGACGCTGGCGCAGTACGTGCTGGACGGCAAAATGCCGGATGCGCGGAAGATCAACATTCTCACGCACATCGTCATCAAGCAGAATGCGGACAGTTACCGCTGAGCCGTACGTTATTCGCAGAGGATAACGGTTCTTTCTGATCAGCGCGTTTTGCTGTCCGGGCCGCGCGCCCGCTGCGGCCGCTGCGGCCGCTGTTCCACCGATACCGTTATCATAAAACCATCGGGTTCCAAGCTCCGTTTACCGAGCGTGGAACCCTTTTTTATTTCTCGAAGTCGATTTGCCCCTACCGTTCCCGTTCCTTCCGTAAAAGCAATTCCGTTCCGTTAAATTTAACGGTTTCCGATAATTAACGGCGTTCGTTTCTCTGCCCGTTTTTCGAAAACCATGGTTATTCGGTCTAAAATACGACCGTATATTCCTGTACAACTTCAGGTTTTGCCTCCTTTCACAGCAAAAAATGTTAAAAAATCATCAAAATGCCGTTAATTCATATTGACATAACGGAAAATTAACGGTACAATCAGGACAAAGAAACGGGTTAACCGTTCAATTCAATAACAGGAGGATCCGTTATGAAGAAAATTCTTGGGCTCATTCTGGCGCTCGCAATGGTATTCACCATGGTCGGCGGCGCGCTGGCAGTGGATCAGTCTCAATCGTCCCTGTATCTGGAAGGCAGCGAACAAACGCTGATCTACGCCGACAACCACGCCGACGGCTATCCCACAGTGGAAGCCTCCAAGGCGATGGCGCAGGAAATCTACGATAACACCGACGGCCGTATCGGCGTAGCCGTATACAGCAACGCCGTGCTCGGCAACGAGAACGACGCCATCGAGCAGCTCACCTACGGCGCCGTGCAGCTCGTACGCGCTTCCGTGGCTTCCTTCGCCAGCTACAGCAACAAGCTGAACGTGCTGTGTCTCCCCTACCTGTTTAACAACTACGATCACTATTGGAAAGTGCTGGGCAGCGAAATCGGCGACGACATGCTCAACGCCTGCGCGGACGCCAACATCATCGGCCTGTGCTGGTACGACGGCGGCGCGCGCTGCTTCTTCACCAAAGACAAGATTACCGATCTGTCCGGCTTCAAAGGCAAAACCATCCGCATGCTGGGCTCTCTGGTAGACATGTTGTCCGCCATGGGCGGCAACCCCTCTACCATGGCGATGAGCGAAATCTATGCCGCCATCCAGACCGGCGTTGTAGACGGCGCTGAGAATAACTGGCCGACGTACTACGAGCAGACCTTCTACGAAGTGGCCCCGTACTTCATGGTGGACAATCACGCCCGCCTGCCCGAATGGGTCGCCATCAACGGCGATGCGTGGAACTCCCTCAGCGCGGACGATCAGACCATTGTCAAGACCGCCGCTCTGAACGCCTCTACGTTGGAAAAACAACTTTGGAACGAATATGAAGAGAAATCCCGCGAGGGCAGCCTGGCCGCCGGCGCGCAGGAAGTAATCCTCTCCGACGACGCTCTGGCCGAAATCAAGTCGGTTGCCGTATCGGTATATGACAAGTATTCCGAATACGCCAACATCATCGCCGCCATTCAGGCCATGGCCGACTGACGTATCAACCAGATTCCGTTGCAAGGGCAGGAAGCCGGGGGAACCTCCCTTGGTTCCCTGCCCTTTCCCGTATAGCCGTGCCCGCGGCCGCGACGGCGGCGCCGCCCCGGAAACGCGTTAGCTTCCGCAGCGGTTCGCCGACGTGGGCCGGCCACCCCGAACGTTTTCAGCTATGGATAGGAGGACGCATATGTCGCAATCCGTTCCCCACCGTGACGGGCTGATCCGCCCGGTTTCCACGGTGCTCAACTTCATTTATCGCATTCTTATCTTCCTGTTTCTGGGCCTCAGCGTAGCGCTGGTGCTGATTGTTTCCTCGGACGTTATTCTGCGCTGGTTTGGCAAGGGTATCGTGTGGGCGGACGAGATGAGCCGGATGCTGATGATCTGGATGGCGTTCATCGCGATGGCGATGGGCGTGGAAGTTGGTTCCCACGTAGAAATCGTGCTGTTTTTCAACCTGTTTCCCAAGGGCCTTCAACGGGTGCTGGCGGTCATGAATCGCCTGATTACCATTGCCATCGGCTGCTTTCTGGTCTATTACGGCATATGGCTGATCCAGATCGGCGCCAAGGGCCGGCTGGAAATTGTGCGCGCGCTGCCCAAAAGCATGCTGTACCTCACCATTCCCATCGGCGGATTCTTTATCGTATATTTCGCGCTGATGCACCTTCTGGGCCGCGAAGACCTGATGCCTTCGTCCATCCCGGGCTTTTACCCCCATAAAAGCGGGGAACCGGCGCTTTCCGAATCGCAAATCAACGAAAAGGAGGGCTTCGGGAAATGAGTTACGACGTCAGTCTTGCCATCGTGCTGCTGCTGGGTTCCTTTTTTCTGCTGATTATCCTGCGGCTTCCCGTTATTTTCGCCATGTGCGCCTCCACCATTGTAACCATGCTTTACACCCAAACCAATTTGATGACGATGATGCAGCGCATGGCCTCCTCCATCAACAGCTTCAGCCTGCTGGCCATCCCGTTTTTCCTGCTGGCGGGCGAAATTATGGGCGCGGGCGGCGTATCCGACCAATTGGTTGCGGTATCCAACGCGCTTGTCGGCCGTTTTCGCGGCGGTTTGGGCCATGTGAACATACTGGCTTCCATGCTGTTCGGCGGCATGTCCGGCTCTTCCGCGGCGGATATTTCCTCGCTGGGCCCCATCGAAATGCAGTTGATGACCGGCGCGGGCTACGACGAGGATTACTCCTGCGCGCTCACCGTGGCGTCCAGCTGCCAGGGCGTGCTGATCCCCCCAAGCCACAACATGATCATCTATTCCATGGCGGTCGGCGGCGTGTCGGTCGGCGGCCTGTTTATGGGCGGGATGATTCCGGGCATTATGCTGGGCCTGCTCCTGATGGTGGTTAACGGCTTCATCTCCGCCCGGCGCGGTTACCCCGTCGGTGAAAAGGTGCCGTTTCTGAAAACACTGAAGATCATGGCGGAAAGCATTCCCGCCATCCTGACCGTGCTCATCATCCTGTGCGGCGTATCCTTCGGTTTCTTCACGGCCACCGAGTCCGCCGCCGTGGCTTGCCTGTGGGCGTTCTTCACCTCCACGGTTCTCTACCGCAAGCTGAAGGTTAAGGATGTTCCTTATCTGCTTTTCAACGTTCTCAAAAGCCTCGCGGTGGTTTTCGGCCTCATCGCCTCGGCGGGCGCGTTTGCGTATATGGTGTCCAAGCTCAACATCCCCTCGATGTTCGCTTCCACGCTGATGAGCATTTCCGACAACAAATATGTGGTGCTGCTGCTGATCAACGTCATGCTGCTGATCCTCGGCTGCATTATGGACATGGCGCCGCTGATTCTGATCTGCTCGCCGATCCTGCTGCCGGTGTGCCTGAGCCTGGGCATGAACAGCATTACCTTCGGCATCATGCTGATCTTCAACCTCGCTATCGGCCTTTGCACGCCGCCGGTCGGCAACGCGTTGTTCATCGGCTGCGCGGTCGGCAAACGCAAACTGGAAGACGTGGTAAAACAGATGCTGCCGCTGTACGCGGTAATGATTACGGGCCTGATGCTGGTCACCTATGTGCCCTTCTTTACCACCTGGATTCCGAC
>JAQUXV010000318.1 GCA_028692205.1 Eubacteriales bacterium | reverse complement strand
TCCCGGACGGCGAAAAAAGCGCCTCGGCGATGCTTTCCATCTCGGTGGACGGCAAACAGGAGACCACCGCCTCCATGGGCAACGGCCCCGTACACGCGCTGGATACCGCGCTGCGCAAAGCGCTTTCTGTATTCTACCCCGAACTGGACCGCGTTCGCCTGACCGACTACAAAGTGCGTGTGCTGCCCGGCCACAAGGCCACCGCGTCCACCGTGCGCGTGCTCATCCAGAGCGGCGACGGGGAAAACAGCTGGACGACGGTCGGCGTATCCAGCGATATCATCGCCGCCAGCTGGCAGGCGCTGACCGATTCCATCGAATACATCCTGCATAAAAAGGAGGTAGCCGCCCCATGTCCATGACAATGACGCAAAAAATACTGGCTGCGCACTGCGGCAAAGATTCCCTCACGGCGGGGGATATGATCCTCGCCGATACCGATCTGGTGCTGGGCAACGACATTACCGCACCGGTTGCCATCAACGAATTCCGGAAGGCGGGCTGCGACTGCGTTTTTGATTGCAACCGCATCGCGCTGGTAATGGACCACTTTACCCCGAACAAGGATATCAAGGCCGCGGAGCAGACCTTGAAGGTGCGCACCTTTGCAAACGAGAAAGGCATCCCGAACTTTTTCGACGTGGGCGACATGGGCGTGGAGCACGCGCTGCTGCCGGAAAAAGGCATGGTGACCGCGGGCGATCTGGTGATCGGCGCGGACAGCCACACCTGCACCTACGGCGCGCTGGGCGCGTTCTCTTCGGGCGTGGGCTCCACCGATATGGCGGCGGCCATGGCCTACGGCAAGGTTTGGCTGCGGGTGCCCGCAGCTATCCGCGTGGAATTGACCGGCAAGCTGCAAAAGCACGTGTCCGGCAAGGACGTGGTACTCCATTTAATTCACCTCCTCGGCGTGGACGGCGCGCTGTACCAGTCGCTGGAGTTTACGGGCGAGGGCGTGAAAGCCCTCACGATGGACGATCGCCTTTGCATCTGCAACATGGCTATCGAAGCGGGCGCGAAAAACGGCATCTTCCCCGTGGACGAGCAGACCGTCGCCTACCTGACCGAACACGGCGCGAAAGCCCCGAAGGTGTACGAAGCCGACCCGGACGCCGAATACGCGCGCACCATCCAAATGGATTTGAGCACGCTCACCTCTATTGTCGCTTTCCCACACCTGCCGGAAAACGGCAAAACGTTCGACGAGATCGGCGAGGTGCCCATCCAGCAGGTGGTGGTGGGCTCCTGCACCAACGGCCGGATTTCCGATCTGCGGGAGACCGCCGAAATCCTGAAGGGCCGCAAGGTTGCCAAAGGCGTGCGGATGCTGGTGATTCCGGCTACGCAGACCATCTGGCTGCAGGCGGTGAAGGAAGGGCTGATGGAAACCTTCATCGCGGCGGGCTGCGCCGTATCCACGCCCACGTGCGGGCCGTGCCTGGGCGGGCACATGGGCATCCTCGCCAAGGGCGAGCGGTGCGTGGCTACCACCAACCGCAACTTCGTGGGCCGCATGGGCGACCCGCAAAGCGAAGTTTACCTCGCCAGCCCCGCCGTGGCAGCCGCCTCGGCCGTGATGGGCAAAATCGCTTCGCCGGATATGCTGCCGGCGCGCGCCTGAAAGGAGAGACTGGAATGCAACTGAAAGGCAACGCCATCTGCTACGGCGACCACGTGGATACCGACGTCATCATCCCCGCGCGCTACCTGAACACCTCCGACCCCAAGGAGCTTGCCGCCCACTGCATGGAGGATATCGACGCCGATTTCCTGAAAAAGATCCAGCCGGGCGACATCATTGTCGCGGGGCAGAACTTCGGCTGCGGCTCCTCGCGTGAGCACGCGCCGCTGGCCATTAAAACCGCGGGTATTTCCTGTGTGATCGCCAAGAGCTTCGCGCGTATTTTCTACCGTAACGCCATTAATATCGGGCTGCCGATCATCGTGTGCGATGGGAATTTCCACACCGGAGACGCGCTGGAGGTGGATTTGGCCGGAGGCCGCATCCAAAACACGACCACCGGCGAAAGCTACGCTTTCCCGCCCTTCCCGCCGTTTTTACAGAAGATTATCGAGGCGGGCGGCCTGATGAACGCCATGGCGGGAGGCGAAATCGCGTGAAGTACAACATCGTTTTGGTGCCGGGCGACGGCATCGGCCCAGAAATTGTGAACGGCGCCGTGCAGGTGCTGAACGCCGTGGGCGAAAAGTATGGCCACGAGTTCCGGTTTGAAACCGTGTTTGCGGGCGGCTGCGCCATTGACCGGTATGGTGTGCCCCTGCCGGAGGAAAGCCTGAAAAAGTGCCTCGCAAGCGATAGCGTGCTGCTGGGCGCGGTGGGCGGCCCGAAGTGGGATACGCTCCCCGGCCATCTGCGGCCCGAACGCGCGCTGCTGGGCATTCGCAAGGAGCTGAATCTGTTTGCCAACCTGCGGCCCGCCAAGCTCCAGAAGGAGCTGGCCGCCGCCTCGCCCCTGCGCGCGGATATCGCCGGGAAGGGCGTCGATTTAATCATCGTCCGGGAGCTGACGGGCGGCATGTACTTCGGCCCCCGCGGACGCGGCCAGAGTGAAATGGGCGAGAACGCCTACGATACCGAAATCTACAGCAAAGGCGAAATCGAGCGTATCGGCCGCGTAGGGTTTGAAACTGCCATGAAGCGCGGCAAAAAGCTTTGCAGCATCGACAAGGCCAACGTGTTGGAAAGCTCCCGCCTCTGGCGTGAGACCATGCACGAGCTGGCAAAGGAATACCCCGAGGTGGCGTATTCCGACATGCTGGTGGATAACGCCGCCATGCAGCTGATCCAAAATCCGTCGCAGTTCGACGTGATCGTTACCAGCAACCTGTTTGGCGATATCCTGTCGGACGAGGCCAGCCAGCTTACCGGCTCCATCGGGCTTCTGGCCTCGGCGTCGCTGGGCGAGGGTACGCGCGGTATGTATGAGCCGATTCACGGTTCCGCGCCGGACATCGCGGGGCAGGGTATCGCCAACCCCATCGCGACCATTCTGTCCACCGCCATGATGCTGAACCTCTCCTTCGGCCTGGCCGAAGAAGCCGCTGCCGTGGAGCGCGCGGTGGAAACGGTGCTGGCTTCCGGCGCGCGTACCAGGGATATCGCCGCCGGCGGGGCGTTTATCAAAGGCGAGGAAATGACAAAGAAGATCATCGCGGCGCTGTAAACATCAATCGGCAATACGGTGCTGTGATATTCCAAAACGGTTTCATCCGTCATTACCCAAAACAAGGCCCGGCAGTCTCAAATCGACTGCCGGGCCTTGTTTTTAGAGATCATTAATAATTACGGACAAGCTCGGGGGAAACCACGGGCTTCCCTTCTGCGTCCAGCAGGGGCGTTAACCCGCCCGCGTAGCCGGAAGTGTGAAACAGGTAGTTGACCCCCGTTTTCACATCCACCCAAATTTCCATCGTGGTCATGCCGCCCTGACGATAAATGCGTTCAAACCGTTTGTCATCCCACATGGGAAGCCGCTCCTTTCCCGGGTTCGTCCCTTGATGAATTCAGCATACCATACGCGGATGCGCATGGAAAGGTTAAATGCCCGAAACCCGCCAAACCGCCGTTCTACAGTCCTCTCCCGCGGATGAACGCCGGATGTGTCAGACGGGGAAAAACGGGGTATAGAAAGAATGTAGCGATTCCCGTTTCGCAGGGCGATGCGGAGATCGGCAATCCTCCTGAAAGGATGATCTTTAGTATGAAGCAAATTCGCAAGTGGAAAACCGCCTTGCTTTGCA
>JAQUXV010000017.1 GCA_028692205.1 Eubacteriales bacterium | reverse complement strand
GGGGTTTGAAAAGAACCTCCCGCTGATCGGGCAGCCCATGGACTACTGCGCCTTTAACTATTACGAGGGCCGCCGGGTGCGCCGGGGCGAAAACGGCACGCCGGAAACCCTGCCGCTGCCGCCCGGGTATCCGCGAACGGGAACCGATTGGCCCGTAACGCCGGAAACGCTTTACTGGGGCCCGCGCTTCCTGTGGGAACGCTATCACAAGCCCGTGTTCATCACCGAGAACGGCATGAGCGCGCACGACGCCGTATCGCTGGACGGGCAGGTACACGATCCCAACCGCATCGACTTCCTGCACCGCTATCTGCTCGCCCTGCGCCGCGCGGCGGAGGACGGCGTGGAGGTATACGGCTATCTGGCGTGGTCGCTGATGGATAACTTCGAATGGGCGGCGGGCTACCGGGAGCGTTTCGGGCTGGTGTATGTGGATTACGAAACACAGCGCCGTACCCCCAAGGACAGCGCATTGTGGTATAAGTACGTTATGCAGAGCAACGGGGCCGACCTGTAACCCCCGGCCTGCTGAAAAATCCGCATCTGCGTTGTCGCCATCGCCACGGCGGGGCGGTCGCGTACGTCCGTGTACGCTCCCGCCCCAGCCGGGCTTGTCTCCTCGCATCTGCGGTTTTTGAGCAGGCCGGATTAAGGGTTGCTGAAAAATCCGCATCTGCGTTGTCGCCATCGCCACGGCGAGGCGGTCGCGTACGTCCGTGTACGCTCCCGCCCCAGCCGGGCTTGTCTCCTCGCATCTGCGGTTTTTGAGCAGGCCGGATTAAGGGTTGCTGAAAAATCCGCATCTGCGTTGTCGCCATCGCCACGGCGGGGCGGTCATGTACGTCCGTGTACGCTCCCGCCCCAGCCGGGCTTGTCTCCTCGCATTTGCGGTTTTTGAGGAGCACGGATGAAAATGCTTTGCCGTGGCAGGTACGAAGGGCTTCTCGTCAGCGATTGCGTAAGCTGGCCGGATTGAGGGATCCTAAAACCCGCATCTGTGTTGTCGGGCGGCAAAGACATTCCTTGCGGAACGCCCATGCTTTGGCTATACTGGTTTTATCCGGAACGGGGGCGAAGCTATGAACAACCAAACCAAACTGCGGGCGCTGGCCAAAGCGGCGCGCGCGCTGAACGCGGCGCGCGTTACCTGGGCGGTGGGCGCGTCCGCGCTGCTGTACTTTCACGGAATTACGGAAACGTTCCACGATTTGGATTTGATTATCGACAGCCGGGACGCGGACGCCGCGCGCCTGGCGATGCTGGCCGCGGGTGCGGAGCTGTGCCCCGAAAAAGAGCCGAGCACCGCTTACGTCAGCGAGCGCTTCTGCGAATTTCTGCTGGACGGCGTATCCTTCGACCTGATTTGTGGCTTTGCGATCCGCTATGAAAACGCGGTGTACCGGTATCCTTTCGGCGCGGAGCGGATTGCGGGCTCGGCGGAGGTGCTGGGCCGGCGCGTGCCGCTGACGCCGCTTGCGGACTGGTATGTGCTCTATCTGCTGATGCCGGGGCGTGCCGCGAGAGCGGAAAAAGTGGCGGCGTACCTGAGCGGGCACCCGGAAGCCGAACGCGGCGACTGGCTGCAAACGTGGCTTTCGGGTGCGCTGCCGGACGGCGTGCGGGAACAGGTGCGACAGTTATGGGATCGTCCGGGCAAGGGATGAAAACCTTAAACCGGTTGCGGAATGCGTTGCCGCGCGGAAGCGCAAACCCTTGAACCCCTGAAGGGCTCCGTTTGGATTTTTCAACTGGAAGCGCCTGCCTTCGCCGCGAACCCCGCAAGGCGATGGCTACCGTATGATGGAAGCGATGGCTTCCTCGGATGACCAGATAACGTTGGAGGGCAACAGATGCCGAAACTGAGGATCCGCCGTGACGGCGCACAAGCTGAAATCGCCTTTGCCGGCACGCCGCTGCTGGCGGAAACCCTTGCGGCGGAAGGCTTTCCGCCAAAGCTTCCCTGCGGGGGGCGCGGCACGTGCGGCAAATGCGCCGTGCGGGCGCTGACCGGCGACGTATCGGCCCCGAACGCGGCGGAAACCCGCGCGGGCGCGCGGCTGGCTTGTCAGGCGCGGCTGCTGGGGGATTGTGAAGTCACCCTGCCGCCGGAGCAGGTGTGGACCGCCATTGAAACGAACGCGACGGAGGCGGCGCTGGGCAGCCCCATGCCGGGGCGCTGGGGCGCGGCGGTGGATTTAGGCACCACCACCCTTGTGGCGCGGGTATACGACCTGCAAACCGGCGAAACGCTGGGCGAGGCGGCGACGCTAAACCCGCAGACCGCCGTGGCTGCGGACGTGATGGGCCGCATTTCCGTCGCGCTGGACGGCAAACTGGAAAGCCTGCGCGATATGGCGCAAACCGCGGTGCTCGGCGTGGTAACGGAGGCGTGCGCGGCGGCGAACGTGCCCGGCGCGGACGCGCTGACCGTGGCGGGCAACACCACGATGCTCTACCTGCTTACGGGCAGAAACCCGAAAACGCTAGCGGTTTCCCCCTTTATGCCGGATTGTCTTTTCGGCATGGTGGAGCCAATCGGCGGTATACCCGCCTACCTGCCGCCGTGTTCCGGCGCGTTTATGGGCGCGGATTTGACCTGCGCGGCGCTTTCCGCGGGGTTTGACGGCGAGACGGTGCTGTTGATGGATATCGGCACTAACGGCGAGCTGATGCTGTGGCACGGCGGTCGGCTGTTTGCGGCGTCCGCCTCTGCGGGACCTGTTTTTGAAGGCGGGGAGATTTCGCGGGGGCTGGGCGGCGTGGTGGGCGCCATCGATAAGGTTTGGGTGGAAAACGGCGGGTTGGGCAGCCGCGTGATTGGCGGCGGGAAGGCCGAGGGAATCTGCGGCTCCGGCATCATTGACGCTGTGGCGGCGCTGCTTCGGCTGGGCCGGATCGACAAAACCGGCATGGCGGATGCGCCGAGACTGCCCATTCGGGACGGTGTGGCGATCACGGCGGCGGATGTGCGCGCCGTGCAGCTGGCCAAAGCCGCCATTGCCGCGGGCGTGCAAACGCTGCTTTCGGCGGCGGGCATCACCCCACGGGATGTGAAACAGCTGATTCTGGCGGGTGGTTTCGGCAGCCACTTAAGCGTGCCGAGCGCCGCCGCCATCGGGCTGATCCCCGCGGCGCTGGCCGGAAAGGCGAAGGCCGTGGGCAACGCTTCGCTTGCGGGCGCGGCGGCGCTGCTGCTGGATACCCGCCTGCGTGAGAGAGCCGCGCGGATTGCCGGGCAGGTGGAGCTGGTGCCGCTGGGCGGTAGCGCGGCGTTTGAGGAACGGTTTCTGGCGGCGATGGATTTTCCGGGGTAAATAATATACTACGGATCTATGGTATTTTTTTGAAAATTACATATAATGGTATTATAATCACAATCGGGAAAAGATGGGACGATATGATAAAGCAAATTCGAGGATTCAATTCGGCTTTACCGAAGGGAAGACATACCAGACGGATTTTCTGGCTGATGAGTTTGTTGGCATCGCTATACTTCTCCTATGTTTTCCTGATACGTGGAATTCTTGCCAAACGACTGGACGGAACCGCCCTGGGGATGAGCAACGCTTTTCTGGCAGGCTCGGCGGTGGTCTCCATTGTGCTTATTCTATGGGCACTTCTATGGATTTGTCAAAAAGCGCCTGCCGTTCATGTGAACGCTGAGCGGGAAAAGCTGAACTGGAAAACCTTTACGCTTTACTTTTTGCTCAGCGCCGCTTTTTATGTTCTGATATGGGAGGCGAAATTTCCGGGCGCATACATGAATGATAATATTACGCAATGGAAACAGATCCAAAGTTTCCAGTTTGTCGATTGGCACCCGGCGGCGCACACCTTGCTGCTGTGGCTGTTTACGCGGATATCCAATCACTATTCGTTTGTGATCCTTGTACAGGTAATTGCGTTTTCGGCGGGGCTGGCTTATTTGGGAACAACGATGAAGGCATGGGGATATTCGTCGCTATGGGTCGCTCCGATAATCTTCATCATTGCGGTTGGGTCGCAGACGCAGGCAATCATGATGTGCCCGCTGAAGGATACGGCGCTGTCCATTTTCTTTCTTTTTACGCTGGCCCATGTTATCAATATCTATCACAGCGAAGGGAAATGGCTGGTTCGATGGACGAACCTGATATCGTTTGGCATCGTGCTGGCTATGGTTACCCTGATGCGGCATAATGCGGTGCTGCTGACGCTGCCGCTGATGCTGATGGTTTTGCTTCGGTATCACAAGGCGGGTAAACGCGTTTTACTGAGCGCCGCAACCATGGTGTTGTTTGTGTTCCTGATCAAAGTACCGCTTTACAGCCTGCTGAATGTTGAAAAGCAGAACAATACGTATCCTGAAAGCGTCAGCGTTCCGATGACGATTCTGAGCAACGCGTATGCGTACCGTACGAAACTGATGCCCGCGGAAGCCTACCAGTTTATGAGACAGATTGCCTCGCCAGTGGACTTTCGCGAAAATATCGTCTTTGGTGATTACTTTCATGTGAAAGCCGCATTTAACATCTCGAAATATATCAGGGAAATTCCCCCGACGCAGCTGCTGAGCATGACCTGGCAAACGGTTCAAAAACTGCCGCTGTTTTCACTGCTGGTCGTATCGGAGCTTACGGATATGGTATGGGATCCCTTTGGGAGTTTTGAGGGTACCTTTACGGTGAATAACCGAACCGATAACCCCGATTATGCGTTGATTAACAAGCCGGTTAAGAAAACCGCTGCGGAGATTTTAACGCTACTCAATAATGTATTTGAATCGGATATTATGGTGGAGCTTTCTTCCAGACTGGGGCTGCTGATCGCGCTGATGCTGATTGCATGGCTGGTATCCTTTTCCAGAATCGGGTTTTCATCCTTCCTGATTGTATTCCCGGCGATGATATACAACTTCGGCACCATGCTTCTACTCTGTACGAACGATTACCGCTACTTTCATTTCAACTGCATTCTGGCCTACCCATGCATTTTAATGCTGCTTTCCGTACCGCGTAAACGGAAGGCTGAAAAGACCGTAATTGAAGGAAAATAGAAAAGCAACCGTATCAAAAGCAAATGCCGGGGCTCCCGTATTTCAACGGAAGCCCCGGCATTTGCTTTTTCCGGTCAAGATGGAGTTTTATTTCAGAAACCCTTCAATCGCTTCACTCGCCTGTGCTTCGGGGTCGCCAGCCATATCCAGCCAGAGGATGTTCGGGTCGCGCCGGAACCACGTCATCTGCCGCTTGGCGAAACGCTTGATCTCCCTTGCGAGCACCTCGGTCATTTCGCCCCGCGAAGGGATTTCGCCCAGCAGGTAGGCGCTGATGTAGCGGTATTCCAGCCCCAGCTTGCGCAAAAACTCCGGCGATACGCCCGCCGCAAGCAACCCCTGCACTTCTTCGATCAGCCCGTCTTCCAGCCGCTTTTCCAGCCGCACATCGATGCGGCGGCACAGCTCCGCCCGGGGCCAGGAAACGCCCAGCTTCAGCACGCGGTAGCGCGGTTCTCTGCGGCTGTGGCCCGTATCCCCGTCGTGCAGCTTTTCCAGCCTGCGCATGACGCGGTTGCGGTTTTGGGGGTCGGTGTCGGCATCCGGCAGGCGGGCGATCAGCATACGGTAAAGCTCCGGCGTCGAAAAGGCCTCCAGCTCGTCGCGGTAAGCCAGGTCGGGCTTTACGTCCGAAAGCGCGTACCCCTCGGTAACGCAATCCACATACAGGCCCGTGCCGCCCACCAGAAAGGGCGTTTTTCCACGGGCGAGGATCTCCTCCGCGGCGGCGTAGGCTAGCTTTTGAAAATCCGCCATAGAAAAAAACGCGCCGGGTTCGCACACATCCAGCAGGTGGTGGGGCACGCCGCGCATTTCCTCCGGGGTGATCTTGCCGCTGCCAAGGTCCAGCCCGCGATATACCTGCCGGGAATCCGCCGAAATGATTTCACCGCCGAAACGCAGCGCCAGCGCAACGCCCAGCCCGCTTTTGCCGGAGGCGTTCGTGCCCACGACCGCGATCATCGGTTTTGCCACTTTCCTGTTCCTCCTCCGACCGTTATCAGAATGGGGTTTACGTGTTCCAAACGCGGTGCGAGGCCCTGAAACACAGCGCCGTCGCGTTGTCCATGCCGCCGTTGTCCAACGCCTGCTGCACCAGCATATCCGCGGCCTGCGCCGCGTCCTTCGCCCGGAGCAGCGTATGGCGGATGGCTTCGTCCTCCACCATATCGGTCAGGCCGTCGGTGCAAAGCAGGTAACTGTCCCTGGGCCGCGCATCCAGCAGCGGGGAAATATACGGCTGAAAAGCGCGGTCCATGGAGTTTAGCCCCACGTACTGGCTGATGACGTGCCGCCGGGGGCTTACCCGCGCCTGATACGGCGTCAGGATGCCCAGATCGACCATCTGCTGCACTTCGGTGTGGTCCATGGAAAGCTGCGTCAGCTTTCCCTTGCGCAGGCGGTAGATGCGGCTGTTGCCAATGTTTATGATGCGGACGCGGCCTTCCTGCCACAGGCACAGGGCAAGCGTTACGCCCACGGGGCCGGATTTGCCGTTCGCAAGCCGGAAAAGCCGGTCGGTAAACCGCCCGAGGGTAAAAAGCAGCTCGCTCTCGGTAATGCCGCCAGGGTATGTTTGGCAAAGTTCGTCCAGCACGCGCAGCGCTTCCTGACTGGCCCAGCTGCCCGCCTCGTCGCCGCCGATGCCGTCGCATACGGCATAAAGCTGAAAGGGTTCCCCCCCTTCCCGGACAAGCTTGCCGCCATGGCCGGAGGTTTCCGG
Organism: Eubacteriales bacterium; assembly: GCA_028692205.1. The sequence continues at coordinate 11,176 of JAQUXV010000017.1, read as the reverse complement.
CGGCAGGGTTTTACCGTTCAGGTAAAAGCAATCCTTGTTTGCCACGTTCAGGCGGCCCTTTCGGGTTCGCGCCGCCGCCGTGATTTGCCAATCCGCCATCCTCCGCGCCTCCCTTGAACTGACAACGGTAATCGGAATCAACGGGTGATCCGCATTTCGTATCGCTGCGCAAGCGTCATGGACCGGAAGGCGGGCGGCGCTTCCAGCGGCTGCCCGCTGTGGCAGCGGAGCATGGCCGAGGGAAAGTCGTACCCCGCCAGAACGCTGAACCCTATGCCGCCGGAGAACCGGGGGTTGACCTCCAGAAAGTAGTATTCGTTCCCGCTATGGATAAACTCCATGTTTACCACGCCCACAATGCCCGCAAACTCCGCGATGCGCCGGCAAACCGCCTCCAGCGGATGGTCGGGCAGAATTTCCACGGCGGTGCCCAGCCCGTTGACCGTGCGCAGGCGCTCCCGCCGGGTGAGGGCGACGAAGTTCCCCCGTTCGTCCCGCGCGCAGTCTACGGTGTAGACGTCGCCGGTTAAAAACGGCTGGATAATGCAATCCGTCCGGGCGCGGAGGGCTGAGGTAAGCTCGTCCGGCCGGTTGACGACGCGCAGGCCCTGGCTGCTGCGTCCGCGCTGGGGCTTGATCAGCAGGGGAAAGGGCAGGCTGTCGGGAAGCGTGTCCGGCGCGTAGGTGGGGATGACGGTGCATACGTCCGCCGCGCCCATCATCTTCGCCATCAGGAATTTATCGCGGCAGAGGGCGGCGACGGGCGCGTCCGGGCAGCACACCGCAGCGCCCAGCGCGCGGAATTCCTCCTTGCGCGCGCAGAGCACATCCACCTCTACATCCGTCAGGGGAACCAGAAAATCCACCTTCGCTTTTTTCACGATCGCCGCAAGCGCCGAAACATAGGCTTCGGTATCCGTGGCGAGGGGCACCTGATCGAACGCGTCCACCTCGCAGGAGGTTACGTTCCATTCGCGGGGGTAAATATCGCACCCGCATACCCGATGGCCCGCGGCCCTGTAACTTGCCAGCGCGGCGGAAGCCGAGGCGGACCCCACGGCGGTCAGCAGGATGGTTTTCATTTTTCCTCCTCACGGGGCGCCGGTGAGCCGCGCAGGGCGCGCAGCATGTCCGCCATCCCCAGATAGGCTTCGGGCTTCAGCAGCAGCGAAAGCCCCGCGTAAACGCAAACGCCGGTCAGCGCCTGCAAAAGCAGCAGCGGCAGGTTGCCAAGCGGCAGCCGCCCCACCGCCCACACCGCCAGCCCCATAACGACCGTCATGCCGAAGGAGGGCAGCAGATCGCGAAGCTGCTCCAGATAGCTGTACCCCAGCAGCTTCTTGTTGGGCGAGGCGTTGACGAACGTGGCGATGAGCGTGCTCAGCACGCTGCCCGCCGCGATGACCAGTAAACTGTCGAAGCAAAATACGGAAACAGCCAGGATGACCAGCCCGTAGGCTTTTTTGATAATTTCCAGCCGCAGGAACACATCGCTGCGGCCAATCGCGTTGATGGCCTGCAGGTTGCTGGTATGCACGGGGTAAAAGGCGAACTCGGCGCAAAACACCCACACGAACGGCACGCAGGGCAGCCATTTATCCGTCAGCAGCAGGCTTACCATCGGGCGGGCCACCAGCGCCAGCCCCGCCATCAGCGGGAACACCAGATAGGAGGAAACCATGATGGTGCGCCGCATCATGGCCTTCAGCTGCTCGCGGCGCTCCTGCTCGCCGGAAAACAGGGGCAGCATCACGCTTTGAATGGAGCCGTTGACGCTGTTCATCAGGAACTCCGGGAACTGTTTGCCACGGCTGTATACGCCCAGCTGATCCTCGGTGTACAGCTTGCCGATAATCAGCGGGCGGAGGTTGTTGTACAGCGTCTCGATCAGGCTGGAGAGGAGTAGCTTCCACCCGAAGGAAAACAGCCCCTTCACCTTTTGCCACGAATAGAGCAGTTTCGGCCGCCAGTCCAGCATTATCAGCAGCACAATGCAGATGACCACCTGATTGGAAAGCTGCTGGCCAATTAGCGCCCAGATGCCCAGCCCGCCGTACGCCATGCCGATGCCCACCGCGCCGGAAACCAGCGTGGAAACGATGCTGCCCACCATCAGCTTATGAAAAGCCATCTTGCGGGCGACCACCGCCTGCTGCACGGAGTTGAGCGCGCCGGGGAACAGCGTGAGCGCCAGTACACGAATCAGCGCCGTCAGCTGCGGCTGCGCGTAATAGGCGGCGATGGGCGGGGCGCAGAAATATAAAAGCGCGTAGCATACGCCGGAAATGCCAAGGCTTAAATAGAACACACTGGAAAGGTCGGTTTCGTCCACCTCAAGCTTCTGGATCAGCGCGGTGTTCAGCCCGCTTTGCACAAACACGCGGGAAAGGTTGATAAACACCATCAGGATGGCGAGCACCCCGAAATCGGCGGGGTCCAGCAGGCGCGCGAGCACGATGCCGACCAGAAAGGCGATGCCCTGCGTGCCGATGCTTTCCGCGAATTTGAACAGGAAGGATCTTCCCGCCGTTCGCTTTTTGCTTTCGCTCAAAACCGGTTCTCCTTTATGCCAGCACGATGTCGCAGATGCGGTTTACATCCGCCTCGGCAAGCTCCGCGTACAGGGGCAGGGTGAGAATGCTCTCGCTTACGTGTTTGGCCAGAGGGGTCGCGGTTGGGTCGAAGCGGCCCGCGTAGCACTCGAACGCGCTGGTGATGGGGTAAAAATACTTGCGCGCGTGGATATCGTATTCCGCCAGCGCGGCGAAAACCTCGTCCCGGGTTTTGCGGTAGCCGTCAAACAGCACCGGCAGGTACGCGCCGTTGTCCTCCGCGTTCGGCGGGCAGAAGCGGATGCCTTCCACGCCCGAAAGCCGCGCCCGGTACAGGGCGACAACCGCCCGGCGGGCCTGAATATCCTGATCCAGTCGCCGAAGGTTGCAAAGGCCCATGGCCGCCTGAAACTCGTTCATCTTCGCGTTGCCGCCCACGGACACGGTGGTTTCCGGCCCGGTGATGCCGTAATTGCGTTCCAGCCGGAGTTTCGCGGCCAGTTCCCCGCTCCCGCAGGTTACCGCGCCGCCCTCGATGGTGTGGAAAACCTTCGTGGCGTGGAAGCTGAACATGGCCGCGTCGCCGAAGGCGGCGGCGCTCTGGCCGTTATTCGTCGCGCCGAAGGTGTGCGCCGCGTCGTAAAGCACCTTCAAGTGGTGTTTCTGCGCGATGGCGGCGATGGCGTCCACATCGCAGAAATGCCCGTACACATGCACCGGCACGATGGCGGTGGTGCGTTCGGTAATCAGCGCCTCGATTTTTGCGGGGTCGAGAGTGTAGGTATCGGGTTCGATATCAGCGAAAACGGGGGTGATGCCGCAGCGCACCAGCGCGTGCGTGGTGGATGCGAAGGTGAACGGCGTGGTAATTACCTCGCCTGAAAGGCCCATCGCTCGAACGGCGGCCTCCAGCGCCAGATGGCCGTTGGAAAACAGCACGACGTTGGAGGCATCCAGATAGGCTTTCAGGGCAGCTTCCAGCGCAAGCGCCTTATCGCCGTTGTTGGTCAGCCACCGGCTGTCCCATAGATCGCGGATTTCGGCGCAGTATTCCTCAAACGGGGGCATGGAGCTTTGCGCTACATTGATGCGCATCTTGTAAAGACCTTCTTTCAGGCGAAAAATGCGGTTTAACCGGGGCGTCAGCCGCGCCCCCGCGAAAGCAGACGGCGCGCGCGGCGGTAAGCCCCGTCCGGCAGGAGGATTTTCAGGCGGCATTTGAGCCGACGCGAAAACGGCAATGTACGGTATACGCGGCGGGCCTCGGCGGCTTTCAGCAGCGCGCGGGTGGGCGCGGCCTCCAAAAGCACGCGGTACTGGCCGTCCTTCAGCCGCTGCAGATCGGCGTGATGCCGCCCCTCGCTGAAGGCGTCCACGGCGTCGAGCATCGCGAGCACCTGCCCGCAGCGCGCGCGCGTTTTTTCGGCGGGTTCCGCGCCCCAACGCGCCATGGCGGAACTTTTGGCGTTCAGGCGGTAGACGCAGGTGTTTTCATGCAGGTACACTGCGCGGCCAGCAGCGGTCAACAGCAGTTTCAGACGCAAATCCCCGCTGGGGCAGGGCGAAAGCAGCAGCTTGCGCGGGATGCGCTCCAGCGCGGCGCGGGGAAAGAAAAACGAGGCCGTGGGGATAAATGTGAGGCGGCTTACTCCGCCCAGATCGTATTCCCGCGTTTCGGGGGCGAAAAAGGCGGCCTCCTCGGGGTAATAGGGAATAAAAGGCCGGTCGGGCGTTTGGCCGCTTTCGTCCCGCACGACGCCGTTGGTAAAGCAGAAGGTGCAGCCGGGGTGCGCTTGCAGGCAGGCGATCTGCTTTTGCAGCTTGTGGGGGTCGCTCCAAAAATCGTCCCCCTCGCAAAGCGCGATGTACTCGCCTGCCGCGCGGGGAAAGTTGAAGGTCGCGTCCATAGCCGTGCCCTTGCGATACTGGTTCTCTGTTTCAAACAGGGGCATTATCACGTCCGGAAACCGTTCGGCGTATTGGCGTAAAATTTCAACGGTGCCGTCGGTGGACGCGTCGTCGTGCACCAGCACCTCGACGGGCACATCCGCCCGTTGGGCCAGAAAGCTGTCCAGCGCCTGGGCGATGGTATCGGCATGGTTATAGGTAACGCAGCAAATGCTGACCAGCGGCGGCATGGGCAGCCCCCTTTCCGGATGTGCGTATCGTTCTACACAAAGGTGCGGTTTTCCTGTATGGGGCGCGCCGCGCGGCGGGGCCGCAGCGGAACGCGGGCTGCTTTACAACAGCAATATCAGCGTGCCGGCCACGATCATCGCGAGGCCGGAGGCGGATTTGAGCGTCAGCCGCTCGCCGAACACCACGCGCGCGAACGCGATGCTCACCAGAATGCTCAGCTTGTCGATGGGCACCACCACGCTGGCCGGGCCGGTTTGCAGCGCGCGGTAGTAGCACAGCCACGAGCCGCCTGTGGCGAAGCCTGATAGAATAAGGAACAGGTAGCTGCGCCGGTCGATGGCGGGAATGCTTTTCTGCTTGCCCCGCCCGAACACGATCGCCCACGCCAGCACCAGCACCACACAGGTGCGGATGGCGGTGCCCAGTGTGGAATCCACATTCTCGATGCCGATCTTCCCCAAAATGGCGGTCAGGCTGGCGAACACTGCCGAGCCCAGCGCGTACAACAGCCACAGCGGGCTTTTCTTTTTCTCAACAGGCGCGTTCCCCACGGGGACCGCTACAGCCTTGCGCTGAATCATCAAATACGCGCCGCCGCCGATCAGCACCATCGCGGCCGCCTTGATCCACGTAAGCGGTTCGCCCAGAAACAGAAAGGCCAGCAGCATCGTAAGCACGGTGGATGATTTGTCAATCGGCGTCACCTTGTTTACGTCGCCCAGCTGCAGCGCGCGGAAATAGCACAGCCACGAGCCGCCCGTCGCCAGGCCGGACAGCGCCAGAAACAGCCACGTTCTGCCGGAAACCTCCGCAAGCCCGCCGACGCTGCCGGTAAGCCACGCCATCAGCCATGAAAACAGCAGCACCACCACGGTACGGATGGCGGTGGCGACGTCGGAGTCTGTTTTTTTAATGCCGATTTTCGCCAGTATGGCGGTGAGGCCCGCAAACAATGCCGAACCAAACGCGAAAAGCACCCACATGGGAACCACGCTCCCTTAATAAAGTAAAAGAGGCGGATTGAACAGCCGGAGCCGACGGTGGGAGAAGGAACGAAACGAACGGCTCCCCCTGAAAGCGGAACCACTGATCCTGATGCGCAGGCAGGAAGGATTGCAGGAAATAGTATCGCCGGGCATTTCGACAAACGAGGCTATCCGTTTTTCCGCATCTTCAGCACAAGGTAGCTTGGGGTTTCGATAAACCCCTCGTACCGCTCCGGGTACTTTTCCTTCCATTCCTCGGGTGGAAGCGGCTCCCGCGCTTCAAGCAAGGTCAGCTTTGCGCGGAGAATCGCGTTGATATAGTCGCTGAACGTATGCTGATAGCTGCGGCTGAGAAAATTATCGAGGGAAGGGTTATACTCGATCCACGGCTGGATATAGCTTCTTTCCCGCCGGTCCATATACCGGACGGTCCACGCATCGTCATCCGGGAAGGTATCGCCGCCGTCCCATACCGGGTATTGAGCGGTGTAAACGGGATTCATCGCGGACAGGATGCAGGTTCCGCCCGGTTTCAGCAGGCTGTAAATGTTGGTAAAGAGAGCGTCCAAATCCCGGATATAGTGCGATGTCGTAGAGGAAAACACAAGGTCGAAGGTTTCTTCGGCGTGGTAACGCGCTATATCGTCCTTGTAAAAGGCCGCGTTGGAACCCAGCGCCTTCGCTTTTGCTTTCGCAAGCCGTAACATGTCGTCCGACAGATCAACTCCGATAATCGTCCGGGGGTTTTTCTCCTCCAGCCAGAAGGTGAACCTTCCAGTGCCGCAGCCCAGATCAACTACAGATTTACCGGAAATATCGGGCAGCAGTTGCTGGATACAGGGCCACTCGATCCGGTAGCTGTAGGATTCGTTTCCGGAGGTAAATTGCTCGTAGGCTTCGGCCATACGATCCCAGTTTTGTTCTATATCTGTCATGATTCGTACTCTCCCAATGTTGATTGTTAAAACGCTTTTGCCGGATTGGCTGGACAGCCTACCAAAGTATAGCACACAACCGGGATGCCAACAAGCAAGCGGACGGCGGAGGAGGCGCGGGGCAAACGAAAAAGACCCCCGCGACGAACCGCACGGAGGTCTTGCGGGGCGCGCGCAGGGCGCGGCCCCGGAGGGGGGATTCACCCGCGTGCGCCGAGATTACCCTAGATGTATGATGCCGATGTGATCATCAGCCGCGGGGCTTCGCCCGCCTCGGGTTACCGCCATAATCGCTGTTCGGGGGCTTCACCCGCGCGCTTGTGCTGTGGCGGCGCGGCTATTCCTGCCCGTAGAAGAACAATTTTACTTTATCCGAAGCCGGATAGGCAAGCCGGTCGATATCCGCAAGGACGCTGTCGACATCGTACGGAACCAGAATTTGCTCCGCCGTCGCTTCTCCGTTGCCGAGGGCCAAAATGCCCGCCCTTGCCACATTGCCGTCCAGCGCCGGGCAGCCGAGCGAGCCAAAATTCGCGAACAGCCTTTGACTGTCCTGATGGATGGACGCTCGATGGTCGTGCCCGTATAAAACCACGTCCGCGTCGATGCCAGAGAACAGCTGCCGGCAATCCTCAAGCGTCGGCTGCGGAATGCAGCGGATGTACCGGGTCAACCCGTCCATGGCGTAATGCACGGCGACGATGTGCAGGCCGCACAGGGAAAAATCCGTACGGGATGGAAGCCCCTTCAGGAACCCGACGGACGATGGGGACAGCAAAGCGTGCTCCCACTGGTGGTGTACGATCTCCTCATAGGTCATATGCTCGTCGTTGGGAAACCGGGTCGGCATGCCCTCCAGCAGATAGTTTTCGTGGTTGCCGCGAATGGCGGTCAGATTTGGAATTTGCATCACGCGCTGAACCGTTTCCTCCGGGCGGGGGCCGATGCCGATGATATCCCCGCAGCAGATGAGCTGCTCGCAGTTTGCGGCATTCAGCGCGCGAAGCACGGCGTTTAGCGCGACAATATTGCTGTGAATATCCGAGATGACGCCAATTCTCATAAACTATCCTCGATCAATGAGCGGGCTATTCATAGTGTGCGTACGGTTCTTGGGGGGTGTTTTGCGGGGGAAGGGAGTGGGAGGCGTGTGGATTGCTTGTTGAGTTAAGTATAGCATATTTTGGGGAAGAGGGGGGTATGGGAGATGTGGAAACAAGGAGTGGTTTCTAGTTTGCGGAGAATCATATAAATCTTTAAACGCAGGTTTTTGTTCATTTCATTTAATCGAAAGCAGCTATATACAAAATCATACACACTTTACATACTTCATCGGCGTATACCGTATTCCATCCGTTACCTGTTCCTGATCGGTATCCATAAACCCCAAATGATGATAGACCTCAACGGCATAGGGGGAGGAATGGACGGTTATTTCATTGGATGAACTGTTTTCCAACACGGAAGCAAACAGCTTTTTCCCGATGCCCATCCGCTGGTACTTGCCGTCAACAAAGAACAGCGCAATATGATTGCCATGGTTTCTCGTTGCGATAACGCCTTGAAGCGTGTTTCCCTCATAAGCGCCATACAGCACGATGTTGCGCAAATAGTCATCGTTGTGGATAACCATGTTTTGAAACGCTTCCACGCCCGCCCTGGAATAATCGGGCGCTTCATATTTCATAAATGTCCTTAAAACAAGTTCCATCGCTTCAGCGTTTTCCTTGAACCCAATGGTTTTAATCTCCACATATCCCACTTCCCCGTAAGAGATAACAAGTAATAAATAACATCGAACTTATCAGATGTTTCGTCTGATAACACAATCAACAGCGAATATAGAAATTAGGCTAAAGCAGATGCGTTTTGCACTGGCTTTAGCCTAATCACTTTGGTGCGGGCAGCGGGAGTCGAACCCGCATGCCGAAGCGAAGGATTTTAAGTCCTTTGTGTCTGCCATTCCACCATGCCCGCAACACCGGAATATGATACCACGTCGCGCCCATGCCGTCAATTGTGGGTTGCGGCTGGTTTCGGGCCGTTTTGCAGTGCTGGAAAGCCGGGGGATACGGTGCGCTTACCCTTCCGCTTCGCCGGAAAGCCGAAGGGGTTTTCCGGCTGCGCATTGGCTTGCCGGGGAAGAAACGCTTTGTACGGGCGGCATGGGGACGTGCCTGGGTAAACCGGCGCAGGGGCGTTCAGGCCCCGGTGCCGCGCGGACGATGGCGGCTTGCACAGCGGGAATGGAGTACGTCCCGGATCGGGCAAAGGGGGCAGGATGCGCCGTGGCGCTTTCGGAACAAATTCGACCGAAAAGAAGAAGAAGGGCCTTTCCGAACGCCTGAAACCCGCCCACAGAAAGAGCGAAACCGATTTCGGCCTTGCTATTGCATACGGGCTATGCTATACTTCACCATGGAACGCATATCATATCACGGGTTGAAATTGGCCCGAAGCGGTATATGGCTTCCGGCGCACGGCGCAGTATGAAACGGGGAGAGAATATCATGGAAAAGCTGAAAAGAATCGGCATCCTGACCAGCGGCGGAGACAGCCCTGGCATGAACGCGGCGGTGGTAAGCGTTGCCCGCTGCGCGACGCAAAAGGGGCTGCAGCTGATGGGCATTAAACGCGGCTACAACGGCCTGCTGGGGCTTAGTGAAAACCCGGAAGACGATATTGAATATCTGGACCCGGAAACGGTGCTGGATATTATGGACATGCGCGGCACCTACCTGCGCACGGCCCGCTGCCTGCCCTTCCTGAAGCCGGAAGTGCGCGCCAAGGCGGCCGAGGACCTGCGCAAGCAGGGCATTCAGGCGCTGGTGGTGATCGGCGGAGACGGCAGCTACCACGGCGCGCTGGAACTGTGCAAACTGGGCATTCCCTGCATCGGCATTCCCGGCACCATTGATAACGACCTCAGCTATACCGAGGCGACGCTGGGCTACGATACGGCTGTCAACGTGTGTGTGGACGCGGTGCGCTCCATCCGTGCCACCAGCCGCAGCCACGACCGGCCCGCCGTTGTGCAGGTGATGGGCCGCTACTGCGGCGATATCGCCATGCGCACCGCCATTGCCACGGGCGCGGAAATGCTGATCGTGCCGGAAATGGACTGGGATATGGAGGAGATCGCCGACCGCCTCAAATTCCTGATCAGCAAGGGCAACACCCGCGCCACCCTGATTATCAGCGAGCATTGCTGGCACAAGATGAAGCCGTTTGACTGGCGTAAGGTAATCGCCGACAGCGACCGCGTGATTCACGACGACGATCCGCTGAATGCCGATCGCCTCGCCCTGGCCCTGAAGGTGATGAGCAACGCGGAGGTGCGCGCCACCGTCATCGGCTATACGCAGCGCGGCGCCATCCCCACGGCGTACGACAGCGCTTTCGCTTTCGAGGCGGGCCGCATGGCCGTGGAATTGCTGACGAGCGGGCTGACGCCGGATTTTGAAAAGGGCTACGCCATCGGCGTTCACGACGGTCGCGTGTACCACACGCCGTTCCCGGATGCGCTGGATGAGAACAAGCCCAAGTTCTTCGACGAAGAGCTGTACCACGTAATCAATACGCTGTAAAAAGCGAGCATAAACCAAACGCCCCCGGCTTCGGAAAAGAGCCGGGGGCGTTTGGTTTATGCCGGTTAAAGAAGTTGTTTTATGGGCGGTATCAGAGGGCCGTTACCCCGAAGAATAATTATATTGCCCGGCTTTGCAGGCCCGACTGGGCGTTTGATAGCGAAAAAGGGCATACCGTTTGAAGGGCGATAGGCGCATCGCCTTACGGCCGCCAGAGGCACGCCGCCATATCCACCCGTCCGTCCGGCAGAAAACGGATGCCTTCGGCCTCCAACATCGCTTTCCGGATGGCGGCGTGCTCGCCCCCGGCTACCGTGCCGTCGGCTTTTACCACCCGCTGCCAGGGCAGCTCGTCGGGGCAGTTGCGCATGGCCCAACCGACCTGCCGTGCCGCGCGCGGGTTGCCCAGCAGACGAGCAAGTTGGCCGTAGGAGGTTACGCTGCCGCGCGGCACCTGCGCCACAAGCCGGTACACCTCGCTAAAAAAGTCGTCTCTCATGGTTATTCCTCCCGGAAGTACAGGACAGGGAGCGGGAAAGAAGCGGGTGCGCCTGCCGACAGCGCCTTGTATGAGCGAAATCCCATTCAGGCCGCTCCTATATCAGCGACTCGAACAGGTAACGATGGTTTTCACGGTGTGCGGCGGTTAGCTGTGTATGGACGAAGCCGCTTTGTGGATGTTGCCGCAGAGCGTGGATGATTCGTGTACATATAGCCATGGGGGAACGGAGCCGTTTGCCGGTTTTCGAACCTGAAAATGCGATGCCGCTGCAGGTGCGAGGAGCTTTACGCCGTGCCTGCTCAGGCGAACACGAGCTGCACCAGCAGCATGTAGCAGGCGGTGCCGCCAAAAATGCTTAGCAGGCTGTTGCGCCACAGCAGGTGCAGCCCCGCCGTTACCGCAACGGCGATCAGCTGGGGGGCGTAGCTTTCCGCGGCAGTGAACGTGATATTCCGCAAACAGTATACCACCAGCG
>JAQUXV010000317.1 GCA_028692205.1 Eubacteriales bacterium | reverse complement strand
GTATGCCGATTTGCCCGCGGACCCGGACTTTGCCTTTGGGCAGGGCGGCAGCTATGCGCGTTTTGACTATCGCAATCTGCGCTTTGATCCGGTAACTTTCACCTTGCAGATCGAGGTTGAGAATAAGAGCCCGATGGCAGGCGTTGAAACGGTTCAGGTATACATCCATGATTGTGTGGCTTCGGTGATGCGCCCGGTGAAACAGCTGGTCGCTTTTCAGCGGGTCGGGCTTGCAGCCGGCGAAGCAAAGACCGTAAGCATCGCCGTCGACCCCAATGAGCTGGCGCTGATTACGCAGGATGAAAAAAGGGTGATTGAGCCTGGCGAGTTCAAACTGATGGTTGGGCACAGCTCACGGGATGAGGATCTGCTGGCGGTCACATTCCAGTACGGCGATTGATAAGCTTATACGATGTGGCCGCATCGGAACCTGTTGGCGGGGGCTGTTATCACGATGCTGGGTTGGGCCTGTGCCGTTGGTTGCAACCTTTATCTCCGTGGAATTCGCGCCAAATTCAGCGCTGTCCACGCGCTGATGACGACTGCGTTGATCTGCTCCTGATCAACGTAAAATTATATCGTTTTAATGTGTTAGTGATGAGTTCGGCGAGAATCCTGATAGATTAACACCCGTCAGCGCTTGGGAGGCTCCGAAGGTGACAATGGTTCCCCAGCCTCAACTCTCCTCTTGGAAAGGAGAGGCATCGGGGGAAAGTCGATGGGCGGGTCAAAGGACAGGCAACGCACCGGGGAGATGTTCGTAACGAAAGTTTCGCCACTCTTGTAAAGTACCCGTCTGGCGGCGTCGGAAGGCAAAGAACCTTTGGAGCGAACGTTGAAAACCTTTATCTTTCGGCCCTTTGCATCTATGATTGTCACCGTGGTTTTACCGGGTTTGCACTGAAACACGGGAGTCGCAGCAGGCTGAGAGGTTTCGGCGGAGATGGAGGGTTCGGCAGGTTTGGGGATACCGTTGATTTTCTTGCTCATTTGGCTTCCCTCCAGTTTTTCAGGAACAGTGATCCATCAAATAACGGGCGGCCCGTTTCTCCATTTGGGCGCGAACTCTTTTTCGCAGGCGAATCCTTTCCGTGGGGAGATATTTGGAATCAATCACCTGCATGCGGGTTTTCAGTTCGGTGTACTTTTTCAGAAGTTTCTGATCCTGTCCTTCGGGGGCGTTGGTGCCCTCGCAATTCCAGAAGTTTTCGACACTCGCAGCGAATTTACCATATTCGAGAACGGCCTTTTTCATGGCTTCAATCCGCTTGTTCCAGGGCGTCTCCGGATAGACGGCCTGTGCGAGCTGCGCCAGCCCCACGATCACCGCCCAAACCGTCGGTATCTTCTGCCAGATCGTCCACGCGGTAATGCTTGCGGCCGTGCCGACCGTCGTCAGAATCGTGATTCCCGTTTTGATATGGCTTAGTCGGGAATAGTACCATTGCGAGCAGTTGTAGTAATAGTAAGCTTCAAACAACAGTCTCCAGCATTTTTCCCTCATTGTTTTCAACTCCTATTTCCGTCGATATACCCCTTTCGTACAGCATGTGGAACAGACGCTTCATCTACCTGGATGATAGCACAATTTACATAATATGGGAAGCAGTTTGGTAGCCGATAATGTAACGGAGATTCGCGCTGTTATAACGTCGGCGGTGCCGCACAAGTGTGGGGGGCGACATCAACGGCCTGACCGGCGATGCGAACTCAGCGGTGGGCTCGCGGAACCTTTCTAACCTGCCGGATGGGAAGGCGTGAAGCCCAAAAACGCAACCGAGGAACAGAATTATTGTTGCTGATTGACTTCTGTATGCAACTCCCTCAGAAAAAATTGATAAGGAGCTTAAGCATATTTTTATACGATCATCTACCTTCTTTATATCTCCGCCGCTTTCAACCGGTCTCCGGCCCTGTTGTTCCATGTTCTCTTGGGAAACAGCACATCAGTCGGATTCAGGTTCTCTATTATGTAGATACCCTCGAAAATAATATAAGCATAACGGCCCTGCCTTTTTCTGAAGGCAGGGCCGTTATTGGCGATCCTGAAGCGGTGTTCACCCGCTTCTTTGTCGCTTTATGCCGGGTTTGTATCGGAACGAGAATATTTCTCCCTTTCCAGTTTCCGGTTGTTTTCTTCCTGAATGACTTCTTTGATCGTCATCTGCAGGATATTGTCGGTTTCAAGCGTCAGCGTGCTCTTTTCGGGGGTGACGTGCTTTTTCTCCATCAGGCCCGCCGCTTCAACAATCCATCTCTCCGCAGCGTCCGCGGTGATACAATCCGTGTCAATCACCAGATTGAACCACCCGGCGTCGTTCTGGTTGGCCTTGTAGAAGGTGCTGATGAAGCTGGAGCGCGCGTGGTCGTTTTGCATCACCAGCGCCGCCGCCGCTGCGCGGTCTTCAATATGCTTCGACTCCATCACGTTGTCCACGCGTTTTTCAAACGGAGCTTTGATCAACACATGAAACACGTTTTCATAGTCGTGCAGCAATACGAAGCCCGCTCGCCCTACCAAAACGGTGTTGTCCATTTTGGAAATCGCAAGAATGGTTTTGTTGAAAAACTGCATAATTTCCGTGTTTCCAGCCACCAGATTATCCCAGAAGGAATGGGGGGAAGAGTAGAACCGGTGGAAGGAAACGAGGCCGTATTTTTCGAGCACTTCCTCGAAAATCGTTCTGTCGATGTAGGAGTAGTGAAGTGACTTTGCGACATTTTGACCAATTGTCGTTCCCTGACTCCCGAACTCCCGGGAGATCGTGATTAATGCCATTTAACTCACCTCCCAATGTCATAATATGCCACTCTTATTATAAAGTCAAGGCAAACTGTTTTCGGTATGCAGTACGTAAAACCTTGGGCAATGCTGCTTGGAAAAAGAAGCTCATGCTGTTTACAAATAAAAGGGCGGGCCTTGCGGCCCGCCGGTATAGTAAGCCCTCATCGGGCGAATTTGTTGTCCGCCGTTCAGAGCAGGCGGTAGCTCATGGGGTATGGTTAAAATATAGCAGGCCATCATTAACTGAGCGTGAACCGCTTATGAATAATCAATGAATCTGTTCTGACGGGGAAGTGAAAACGGATAACGAAGCGACGCGCATGCAACAACTCCATCCTGTAAAGCTCCGGGACGGCCGTGAAGGCATCGCCATAGAGAACGTTGATACACTTTTCTGGTGGAAGTCGGGAATTCGCCTGATGTTTGAAAGACGATTGAAGTAACACGCGACGATATCGTAAATTTAGCAAAGTAAAGCAATTTTTACTCTGGCATACGAAAAAATTGTCAGCATTTACGCGCTATGGCATAAAAAAAGGTTCCCTTCGGATATGAAATCCGAAGGGAACCTGTAAGTATGCGGCTTAGTAACGGCGGGGGTTCTTTTTGGCGAAGCACTCGCGGCAATACACGGGCCGATCTTCACGCGGCTGGAAGGGAATCTGGGTGGGACGGCCACACTCGGAGCATACGGCGTCATACATTTGACGGTCGCCCCTGCGATTGTTGCGATCACCCTGGCTGCCGGAATTGCGGCGTTCGGCGCGACAAGCGGGGCAGCGGCTGGGTTCGTTGGTGAAGCCCTTCTCCGCGAAGAAAGCCTGTTCGGAAGCAGTAAAGGTGAATTCCGCGCCGCAATCACGGCAAGTGAGGGTTTTGTCAGTATACATGAAATTCCTCCTGATCAAGTTGATCTCGTCGTCGAGTATTCTTGTTATAGCAAATGGTTTCACAATCGGTTACTCAACGAGATCAAAACCAAAAGGCACATTTGTTACAACGAAGTTGGTAA
>JAQUXV010000316.1 GCA_028692205.1 Eubacteriales bacterium | reverse complement strand
ACCTTTACAGTTCCATCGCGCTGTGTTATTCTACGGCTATCAAGAAAGCCTTCGGGAGGGTACGTTGTGGCAAAACTGTATTTCCGCTATGGGGCGATGGGCTCCAGCAAAACCGCAAACGCGATCATGGTGCGCCATAATTATCTGGAGCGTAACCAGAAAGTGCTGATGCTGAAACCACGACTGGACCGGCGGGACGGCGCTAATCTGGTTGCGTCGCGCTGCGGGCTGGAATGCGAATGCAACTATGTGGAAGAGTTGCCCGCGATGGATGCGAAGCAATACGACTGCATCATCGTGGACGAGGCGCAGTTTATGACCAAGGAACAGGTGGAATACCTGGTTCACGTGGTGGACGATTTGAACGTGCCTGTGATTGCATACGGGCTTCGGGCGGATTTTCGCGGCAACTTCTTCGAGGGCAGCCTGTGGCTGATGGCATGGGCCGATACCATCGAAGAAGTGAAAACCATCTGTTGGTGCGGAAAAAAAGCCACCTTTAACGCGCGTGTCGTGGACGGCCGGGTGGCAAAAACAGGCGAGCAGATTGTGCTGGGCGGCAGCGAAAGCTATACCAGCCTCTGTCGCAGGCACTGGCATGAGGGGGACCTCGGCGATCATTGGGACGAAGGCATACAGGGCCAATCCATGGGGGACGACGTGCCGTAAAACTGCGTCTGTTGCTCGCCAGCTTCGTTACATAATTTTCCGCAGGGAGCATAGAAGTACCATTACAAAATGCGTTCGATTAACATCGTTTGTTCCATATGGGGCGCTCTCGGTCCCATTCAGGCGCGTATTCGCTCCTGAACGGAGGCTTGGCGGGCCGATAAGGGTCGGGTAAAGGTGGGAGCCGGTTAGCGGATGGCAAACGAGCCGGATAATACCATAAAAGCCGGGCAAATGCCCGGCTTTTATAAGCCGTTGATAAACCGCTTGCAGCATGTAAGCAAAGCCTGCTTAAGAAGGTTCATATGTATGAAGCCAGACCGCACAAGAGCGGGAGCGTATTCGGTTGCATAGGACCGTTCCTTGCGGCGCAGGCAACAAAGCAGACGAGCTTATAGACAATTAAATAGCCGGGCAACTGCCCGGCCATTTTGAGGTTATCAGATGTTGCTTTACGCCTGCGGCGCGTTATCCGCCCCCGACGTCGCGTTCGGCATGGCGAGCACCCCGGTTACTACATCGTCCAGAATCGCCATTACGCAGGGCTTGCCCTTGTCCGGTTTGCCCAGCAGGCGAATTTCTTCGGCTTCCAGCACGGTTGGCGCGCTCTTTTGCTGGGTCAGCAGCACTTTCTGCGGCAGCGCGTCCAGCAGCAGCACACCTGCCACGCAGACGCCGGTGGAACCGTTTTTATTGAAGGTGAACACCCTTACCCCTTTACCCGCGCGGGCCTGCGGCTCAAAATCCATGAACAGGACGCGCTTGCCAAAGCCCCGGTCGGTAAATAACAGGATTTGCCCGTCCGGCTGCGGCTGCGCGGCGAACACGACCTCGTCGTCCTTCTCCAGCGTTACGCCCCTCACGCCGGAGGTGGCGCGGCCCATGGCGGGCAGATTGTCCGTGTGGATACGGATGCTCATGCCGTTGCGGGTAATCAGCAGCAGATCACGCGCGGGGTCCAGCGGCAGAATCGTCAGCAGGCTGTCATCATCGCGCAGGTTGATCGCCGAGAACTTTTGCCTGCGAACGTCGTATTCGCTTGCGGTGGTGCGCTTCAGCTGTCCTTTGCGGGTGATGAAAAGCTGATCCGGCAGCGCTTTCATCTCATCCGGAAGGTTGCACAGCATAGCGACGGGCGCTTCGTTCGGTTCGATGCCGAGAATGACGCCGCTGAGCAGCGAGCCCCGCTGCGTGGGCTTGTTAGCCTCGGGAAGCGCGCCCACGTCAAGCTGGTAGCAATTGCCCAGATTGGTGAACAGGTAAAGCGTACGGTCGGTATCCGTATCGAACTTCCACAGGGGAAGATCGTCCAGATTATCGTTTTCCACGCTGATATCCGGCAGCTTCTGGTAGAACTTCGGGTACATGCGCCGCAGATACCCCGCGCGGGAGAAGGTGACCGTAGCGATTTCCGCCACATGCTCCACGGTTGCGGCAACGGCTTCCACCACGTTGTCCGGATGCTCGATCAGGGTGCGGCGGTCGTCGCCGTATTTTTCCGCAACCTGCTTCAGCTCGTTCTTCACCACCCGCATCAGCTTTTTCGGGTCGGCAAGAATGGCTTCCAGCTCCTCGATCAGCTTCAGCAGATCGGCGTATTCCTTGCGCAGGGTCTCAATCTCCAGGCCGGTCAGCCGCTGCAGGCGCAAATCCAGCACCGCTTGCGCCTGAACCTCGTCCAGCCCGAAGTTCTCGATCAGCCCGGCTTTGGCTTCCTTGGGGGTTTTGCTGGCGCGGATGAGCGCGATGATCGCATCCAGATTGTCCACGGCGATCATCAGCCCGGCCAAAATATGCGCGCGCGCCTTGGCGCGGTCCAGATCGTACTGGGTACGCGCCGCGACCACGTTGCGCTGGTGCTTGATGTAGTGGCGAAGCACCCCGCGCAGGCTCATGAGGCGGGGTTTGCCGTCGGCGATGGCGACCATGTTGACGCCGAAGGTCACCTGCATATCGCTGTACTTGAACAGGTAGCCGAGGATTTTTTCGGCGTCGGCATCTTTGCGCACCTCGACGACGGCGCGCATACCGGTGCGGTCGCTCTCGTCGCGGATATCGTAGATGCCGCCGAGCGCGGCTTTCTTCTCCTCGCTGAGCCTTAAAATTTTCTCCAGCATCGCGGCCTTGTTGACCTGATAGGGCACCTCGGTGATCACAATCAGGGTGCGGCCCGACGGCCCGTTTTCAAAGTGCGTGCGGGCGCGAAGCGTCAGCTTGCCGCGGCCGGTGGTATAGGCGTTTTTGATTTCCTCCGTATCCAGCAGCACCCCGCCGGTGGGAAAGTCCGGCGCGGGGATGATCTGCATCAGCTCGTCGATGGTGATGTCGGGGTTATCGATCTGGGCGATGACGGCGTTTACGCACTCGCGCAGGTTGTGGGGCGGGATGTTGGTGGCAAGGCCGATGGCGATGCCGCTGGCGCCGTTGACGAGCAGGTTTGGGAAGCGCGCGGGCAGCATGTCCGGCTCTTTTAAAGTGTCGTCAAAATTGAGGCGGAAGGGTACGGTATCCTTCTCGATATCGCGCAGCATCTGTGTGGCCAGCGGAGCCATACGGGCCTCGGTGTAACGCATGGCGGCGGCGCTATCGCCGTCGATGGAGCCGAAGTTGCCGTGACCGTCCACCAGCTGGCCGCGCATGCTGAAATCCTGCGCCATGCGCACCAGTGCGTCGTACACGCTGCTGTCGCCGTGCGGGTGGTATTTGCCAAGGCAGTCGCCCACGATGCGCGCGCATTTGCGGTGCGGGTTTTCCGGCTGCAGGTTCAATTCCAGCATGGTATACAGGATGCGGCGCTGCACGGGTTTCAACCCGTCTTCCACGCGGGGGATGGCGCGCTCCATAATGATGTGCTCAGCGTAAGGGATCATGCTGTTGTGCATAACCTCTTCCATCGGCATCTGGATAATATCGGGCGTTAATTGTTCAGGCACGGTCGTCCCTCGCTTTCAGGGTTTCGCTGAGCTCCGTAAAGCTGTCGGCGCGGTTGAAATTGGCGTATTTGCTGATGTATTCGCGCCGAGGTTCCACCTTGTCGCCCATAAGCACGGTAACGCGCTTTTCCACCTGCGCCGCGTCCTCGATGGTGACCTGCAGCAATTTCCGCGCGGAGGGGTCCATGGTGGTGG
>JAQUXV010000315.1 GCA_028692205.1 Eubacteriales bacterium | reverse complement strand
GCTTTCCGGCGTCCTTGATGGCCTTCTGAATCTCGTGGCGCAGACGTTGGTTGATATCCTTGCCCTGCGCCAGCACTTCTTCGCCGTGCTTGGCAAGCGCATCGATCGTCTCGCCCGTCTTTTCCGCGGCAACACTCGCCGCGCCAAGACCGGCTAATACCAGCTTGCGAAGATCTTCGTCAATACTCATGCTGAAAACCTCCCGTTTCATCGTATAGGTTGGGCCGTAGCAAACATCGGCCCGGGATAAGCGCTGATTCAAAGCTGCCGGAAATTACCACGGTTCTGCGGCTTCATTGAATACTCGCCTATCTATGTAAGGTGTTCGCTGTTTGGAAGTTGATTCCTCTTTTCGCCTGTCTGCGCTTTACAGCCGATGCGCCGCGGTGCTATCATGATGGCAACGGGAGAATGAATATCCGGCGCAGCCGCAGTGTTTGCGAGCGGTTCGCGCCGGAACGATACAGCCGGAGGTATAACCATGTTTGAATACCTTAAATGGCGGGACGACCTGAGTTTTTCCGTCTCGCCGGTCTGCGAAATCGACGCGCTGATCTTTTCACAGCTTTCCTATCTGCATTTTCGGGACGCGCTCGGCACAGGCAGTGCGCCGCTTTCGGACGCCGCCGGGCGGGTGACGGAACTGCCGCAGGAAACCGGCAACGCGCAGGTCGTCGCCAGCCGCCACCAATTGCTTTTGGCTGTAAAGGATACCGTTCGTTTCGGCAGTCTGACCGTCGGGTTTTGTGAAGACCGCTTCGACCCGGAGCTGAACATGCAGTTTGCCGCCGCAGCCTTCACCCTGCCGGACGGTTCGCACATCATTGCCTACCGCGGAACGGACGCGACCGTTGTCGGCTGGCGGGAGGACTTTAACATGTCTTTTGCCTGTCCCGTCCCCTCGCAGTCGGCGGCGCTTGCGTACCTTACACGGGTTGCGGCAGCCACGCGGGGTCCGCTTCGCCTGTGCGGACATTCCAAGGGCGGCAACCTTGCGCTGTATGCCGCGGCCTGCTGCACGCCGGAGGTTCGCGCGCGCATTGGGGAGATTTACCTGTTCGACGCACCCGGGCTGGATAAAGCGACCCTCAGCACCGGCGGCTACCGCGAGGCGTTGCCAAAGGTGCGCTGTTATGTGCCGCAGAATTCTCTGATCGGCCAGATGATGGGCGTGCCGCCCGCGTACACCGTTGTCCGCAGCCGAGCCGTCGGGCTGGCCCAGCATAACGTATTCACATGGGCGCTCGACGGGCCCCGCTTCGTTACCCTGCCTAGGCTGAACCAATCCAGCCGCCTGATGAAAGCAACGCTGGATGAATTTTTGCAAACCAGCACACCTGATACGCGGCAAATGTTTGTGGAAACGCTGTTTTCCCTGCTTGGTGCGGGCAACGCCCACACGCTGGGCGAGGTAGCCGGAAGCTGGACGGACGCGCCCGGTGCGCTGATTTCCGCGCTGCGTTCTCTGGACCCTGAAACCCGAAAAACGGTGCTTTCCGTTGCGGGTACGCTCGCAGCAAGCGGCATGGAAACCGCGAAGCAGTTTATCACCGCTTACCGGGAGCAGAATGAAGCCGCAAAACCCGCCGGAAATACTGCACACGAAGGCATTACCAGGCTTTACCGAGCGGGCAAAATACCGCACCGGCATCCCGCAGGCAAGCCCGAACCGTAGCGGCGCCATCCGGCGGCCATCGTACCCACAGCAGGGCGATATGATAAAAGACGAAGCTCATTTTAAGCTTCGCCTTTTATCATGTCATCATCTGTTTAAGCACGCGAGCTACCGGGAAAAGGTCAAATATCGATAAATTCCCGAAACTCCCGCATAATGCCGATGCCGTCCGGGTAGTGGGCCGCAAACTGCGGCACTGCGTGACTGGGGAAACTGTTTCCCTCGATAAAACAGGGGCCTTTCTCTGTCACGGCCACGTCCCACGCAATAAACCGCATCTGCGGCACCTTTTGCGCCGCCTTCAGGCACATTTGCATTGCCTCTTCAAAAAACGGCACCTCAAACCCAACGATGGGCGTGCCCGTAAGCGGGTGCTTCTCGAAGGTGTTGCCGGCTTTATCCGCGCCTACAGTCAGCAGCTTTCCGCTTGCCAGGTCGACGCGCGCGGCCATTCCGCCGCAATCCACATTGTCCATCACCTTGCCGTTGCCAATGCGCAGGAACGCATACACCACACCCTGCTTTTTATCGCCCAGCAATGTTGCAATCCGGATGGTGTTTACGGAGGTTGGGCACATCTCCATCATTTTCGGGTGCTGGATCACACGCTCCTCAATGATGCCGATGCCCTTGCCCAGCAGTTCCGCCAGAAACGCATCCTCACGGCCCTGCCAATCCTCTGTTGTAAAGCGCTCAATGCCCACGCCGCTGCTGCCTTCCAGCGGCTTGGCAATGATATCGCCGTTAATCGTTAAAAATACTTTGAATGTCTCGGGATCCGTATTGACGGATAGCTTCATCCAGTGGCGGCCGATATTCGCTTTAAACAACTCGTTGAAGGTTGCTTTGTCGTCAAACAGATACCAGTAAGCCTTGTCGTTCATGCGGCTTACAATAGTATTGCTGAGTCCCCGCGTGATAACCGTTTTCTTCTGCTCGTCGGTCAGGCGGTACATTTCGGCAATTTTATAATCCATGTAACCCGCATTGTACTTCAGCCCACAGCGGAGCATATCCCACAGGAGCCACACGTAGCTTTTCCCGCTGCGTTCGTGCAGAAATTTCAACGTTTTACGCATCCGCGAAAAATCCATGCGTACCAGCCGCTTAAAAAAAAACGAAAGTTTGTTCACAGCCGCCTCCCGTTACACGTTGAAGCGGAACAGCGTTACATCGCCGTCCTTCATCACGTAATCCTTGCCCTCGCTGCGTACGAAGCCCTTCTCCTTGCAGGCGTTCATACTGCCCTGCTCCACCAGCGTGTTAAACGGCACAATTTCCGCACGGATAAAGCCGCGCTCAAAATCGCTGTGGATTTTGCCCGCAGCCTGCGGCGCTTTCGTGCCGTCCGTAATCGTCCACGCGCGGCACTCGTCCGCGCCGGCGGTGAGGAACGAGATCAGCCCCAGCAGGCGATACCCGGCCTGTATCAGCCTGTCCAGGCCGCTTTGGCCGATGCCGAGTTCCTCCAGAAACGCTTCCTTTTCCTCCGGCTCCATCGCGCCAATCTCTTCTTCAATACGGGCGCTGATGGTGAAAACCTCCGCCCCTTCGGCTTTGGCAATTTCCGCCACTTTTTTAACCATGGGAAGATCGTCCCCGGCTTCGCCTACTTCATCTTCGGCAATGTTGGCCGCATAGATGACCGGTTTATCCGTCAGCAGGAACCAACTGTCCATGATCTGCTTTTCCTCGTCGTTCACGGCAAAGGTGCGGGCGGGTTTGCCCGCTTCCAAATGCGCCTTCAGCCGCCCGGCCAGCTCTCCTTCCGCCGCCACCTTCTTGTCGCCGGATTTCACCAGTTTCATTGCGCGGTCGCCTCGTTTACCTACGGTTTCCAGATCGGCGAATATCAATTCCAGATTGATTTCCTCAATATCCCGCGCGGGGTTTACCGAGCCGTCCACATGCACGATGTTTTCGTCCTCAAAGCAACGTACCACATGCACAATGGCATCCACCTCACGGATATGCGAAAGAAATTTGTTTCCCAGTCCCTCGCCCTTGCTCGCGCCCTTCACCAGCCCGGCGATATCCACAAATTCGACCATCGCGGGCGTCACCTTTTTCGGGTGAAACATCTCGGCCAGCACATCCAGCCGACGATCCGGCACCGGCACGACGCCCG
>JAQUXV010000314.1 GCA_028692205.1 Eubacteriales bacterium | reverse complement strand
AGAACCTGCTGGACGGGTGCGCGGTGGGCGGCGTATTTCAATCCCCCTCGGCGGAGCAGATTTTTGAAATCACCAAGGCGGTGAACCAGGGCGCGGGCGTATTGTACCTGTACGGCAATTATACCGGAGACATTATGAACTTTGATATGTCGGCGGAACTGTGTGAAATGGAAGACATTGAAACGCGCTCCATCGTAGGGGCCGACGACGTGAACTCCGCCGACCGGGACCATATGGATGTGCGCCGCGGCGTGGCCGGAATCTTCTTTATGTACAAGTGCGCCGGAGCGAAAGCGGCGCAGCTGGCGGATTTGGACGAGGTGCTGGCGATTGCGCAAAAAGTGAAGGACCGTACGCGCACGGTTGGTTTTGCGCTTTCCCCCTGTGTGATTCCGGAACTGGGGCGGCCGAACTTTACGCTGGAGGAGGGCACCATGGCGATGGGCATGGGCATCCACGGCGAGCCCGGCATCTGGAACGGCCCCATCAAAACGTCGGCGGAGCTGGCGAAAGAATCGCTGGACACCATTCTGAACGATTATCCCATCGCCAGAGGCGGGCATGTGTCGCTGCTGATCAACGGGTTGGGAGCGACGTCTCTTGAAGAATTGTACATCCTTACAAACGATGTGTGTACGGAGCTTGAGAACCGCGGGCTGACCGTGGGCCGCACCTTCGTGGGGGAATTTGCCACGTCCATGGAAATGACGGGCGCATCCATCTCGCTGCTGCATACGGACGACGAGCTGGACGCGCTGCTGGATGTTCCGGTAGACACGCCGTTTTGTTCGCAGCAGTAAGGAGAAACGGACATGTACACAATTTCACAGGCGCAGGTATCCGATCTATTCCGTGCGGTTGCGCAGCAAATGAGCCGGAACCGTGATCTTCTATGCCAGATGGACGCGGTGATGGGGGATGGAGATCTGGGGTTGACCATGGCCAAGGGGTTTGGCGCGCTTCCGGAGCTTTTCGACGCGGTGCAGGAAGCTGATTTGGGCAAACGGCTTATGAAAGCGGGCATGGGCATGGCCTCCGCGGTGCCGTCCACCATGGGAACGTTGATGTCCAGCGGTATTATGAGCGGCGGCAAAAAACTCAGCGGCCGCGAAGGGATTGACGCCGAGGGGCTGTGCCTTTTTCTGGAGGGCTTTTGCGAGGGAATCCAAAAGCGCGGCAAATGTGTGGAGGGCGATCGTACGGTGTTGGATGCATTTGCGCCCGCCGCGCGCGCGGCGCGTGAAAGCGGGGCCGACGATCTTTTGGCTACGGCGCGGGCCGCGCTTGCAGGCGCGCAGCGCGGGCTGGAAGCCACCAAAACCATGACGCCCAAATTCGGCAAGGCTGCCGTACACAGCGCGGCGGCGGCCGGCCGGGAGGATCAGGGCGCGTACGCGGGGATGCTGCTGTTGCAGGGCGTGGTGGATTTTGTCGAACAACAAGGAGATAAAGAATGAAAAATGTAATCGGGTTTGGGGATTTTTTGGTGCGCTTAAGCCCGCCCGGCTACCGGCGCTTTATGCAGGCCGATGAGCTGGAAGTAAACTATACCGGCGCGGAAGCCAATGTGCTGGTTTCGCTGTCCATGATGGGGCAGGCAACCCAGTTTGTAACCAAAGTACCCAGTAACGATGTGGCGATGACGGCGGTTACCTCCCTGCGGCGGTACGGCGTGGGCATCGATCACGTTGCCTACGGCGGCGAGCGCATGGGCGTGTTTTATCTGGAAAAGGGCGCGTCGCAGCGGCCCAGTAAAATTGTTTACGACCGCAAGTATACCTCCATTGCTACGGCCCAAACCGGGGACTTCGACTGGGATGCGATTTTCAGCAATGCGGAGTGGCTCCACATTACCGGCATCACCCCCGCGCTAAGCGAAACCATGCCGCAGGTTTGCATCGATGCCTGCCGGATGGCGCACGAAAAAGGGCTTGTGATCAGCTGCGATCTTAATTATCGCAAGAATATGTGGAGTCAGGCGCAAGCCAAACAAACCATGGAGAAAATTCTGCCCATGATCGACGTTTTGATTGCCAACGAGGAGGATGCGGATAAGGTGCTCGGCATTCGCGCCGCCGATACGGACGTGGTTGCGGGCCGCCTTAACCACAACGGCTATGCGGATGTGGCGCGCCAGATTGTGGAACGCTACGGGGTGAAAGCGGTAGCTGTTACGCTGCGGCGCTCCATCAGCGCGTCCGACAACGAATGGGCCGCCATGCTCTACGCGGACGGCAAACCCTATTTTTCCAGAAACTACGCCATCCATATTGTGGACCGCGTGGGCGGCGGGGATTCGTTTGCCGCCGGGCTGATTTTCGCCATGCTGCATCAGTATGACAGCCAAAAAGCGATTGAGTATGCCGCTGCCGCATCCTGCCTGAAGCATAGCATTGAGATGGATTTCAACCTGTCCACCGAGGCGGAAATCAACAACCTGATGGCGGGCGACGGTTCCGGCCGCGTGCAGCGGTAACGAATGCGCCTGCCAAAGGGCGGAAACCGGGTTGTATCGCCCTCGCTTTGGTTGATCCGGCATTTTTCGCGGCGTGTTGCTCCCTGCAAGCGTCGCATCTGCCCGCATCAGCGGTGAGGTTCTGCGAGAAATCGGAAAGCCTGCCGCAACGTTTCGCGCCTGGCGCAAACGGGATGCTCTGCCGAGGGTACGCCCCTCGGCGTATCCCGGCTTGGAAATTAAGCTTTTATCGAAACCGGATGCCGTTAACGGCATCCGGTTTTAGCTATGCCCGATTGCTCCATGCAGATTTATTTATAAGCGGAGCACTTCGAAATTTCGATTTTGCCTTTACACGATCTCGCACCGGCTCTGACTTGACAACTAAAATGGAAAATATTACTATGTGATACATATTATGCTTTTTGCATTGTATAAGCTGACGGTTAAGTTGAAACCCGGAGAGAGACACAGCCGGCGGAGGTATGAACATCCTGTATTGGAAACCCTGCGGAGGCGGGCAGGGGTTCATCCACCGGTGGCGAGCGATTATAGGATGGCCACCCTGAAACCGACAGGGTTTGGAATGCGGCGCTTATGCAATCACAAAGCAAATCCTCTGGAAAGGAGGTGAGACAGGTGAATATAAAGTACATCGGGAATGACACAAAGAAGTCGGAAAATGGGAAAGAACATGTAAAGAACGGCAACTATACCGGCTGTGGGGCAAGAATAGACGATAACCCGTGGGATTGGGTTTCCACGAACGAAAAAGTTACTTGCGAGAAAAACGGATGCAAGAATTAACAGCGTACGATAGGGGTTTCTCATTGTTGTAATAGAAGAGCCAACTGATCCTAAAGGTCAGTTGGCTCTTTCGCATTCAGCTAACGGATTCAAAAATCTGTCTCAGGATCGGGCAATCAACAGAAAATTTACGATGAATATTGACATGCTTAGTTCACTACTATATAATGCACAATAGTAAAGCAAACCAGATAGCTTTACGAAAGGAAAATGACCATGCAGATAATGACGTTAAAAGGCGGACAAAGCACGCTGTGGACAGCCGCGAAGCGGAATAGACAATTCGACGATGGCGACGCTGCCCGGTTTATGCGGGCTTTGGATAAAGCGATTGATCTGCCGAAAGATCAGCGCCTGCTGTTTAAACAAGATTTTTTACAGGGCTACGGGCGGCTTGCCCAAGGGGGCGTTTCCGCCGGTGAAATTGCGCGTCGTTTGGACCCGGCGCGGTTGGGGGATTTGTATACCGAAAAACCACGGACGTTTTACCCGCTGGATAACGGGGCGAAGCAGTACCCGCTTGTGATGCGCAAAGGCCAGATGGCGATGTTCC
>JAQUXV010000313.1 GCA_028692205.1 Eubacteriales bacterium | reverse complement strand
CAGCGAATGCCGCTACCGGCTGGCCGGGAAATACGTATCCGAAAACCGGAACGGGGACGCGGAAGCGCTCTATCAGGCGCTGGGCAGCTATAAGGATTCGGTTGCCCTGCTGCGGAAACTCCATTACGATATGGCCGAAGCCGCTCTGACCGCGGAGGATTATTCGACGGCAGCGCAGCTGTACGGGGAACTGGGCAAGTACAAGGACAGTACCGATAAATGGAAGCAGAGCGTTTATGCCCTGGCAGCGAAGGAACTGGCCGACAAGCAGTACCGCAAGGCGATCGAAGACTTTACCAGCCTTGGCAAATATGAGGACAGCGAAACACAGGCGGAAAGCGCCACGCTGTCCCTTGCGCTGGAACTGAAGACCTCCGGTGAAATGGACGAGGCGCTTGCGCTGCTGAAATCCCTGCCGGATAATGCTTCCGTAAAGGATCAAATCAGCGAGATCACGCTGGGCGAGGCGATGAAGGCGCAGACGGCCGGGGATCTGGAAAAAGCCAGCGAGCTTTATCTGGCGCTGGGCGACTATGAAAACGCGAAGGACAGCTACAACGCCTGCCAGTATCAACTGGCGACGCAGAAGATGGAGGCGGGCGACTACCGAGCCGCGTATCCGATGTTTGCCGCCCTCGGAGATTATGAGGACGCCGCAACCCAGTCGGAGGCATGCGAGTATCAGGCATACGGCGTTTTCGCCACGCCTGCCCGCGCCGCTTACGAAACGAAAAACTGGAAAGCGGTTGTCGATACGCTGGAGAACTTCGACGACAGCAATCTGCCTGCCGCGTACAAAGACCTGGAAGGAATGTACGAGGAGGCGTGCTACAACTACGCCGAGGAGTTGTACGACGAGGGCAAGGTATACGAAGCCCTGCCGTATTACCAGCGGATTCCCGATTATGCGGACGTGACCGATAAAAAGCTTCAACGCCGCTGCTACCTGATTTTGGGCGAATGGGAAAGCGACGACGGCCAGCGCAGCGCGGTGTTCCGCGCGGATGGCACCTGCTCGCTGTTTGGCGAGGTGCTATACTTCTCGGTGGACGGTTACGCGCTGAAAACCGGCCCGACAGCCGATGAACTGACCCTTACGCATAAGCTGACGACGCTTACGAAAACCGCGCTGTCCATCCGGGTACTGGCCGACAGCCGCAACCCCGTGTATACGTTGAAGCGCGTATCCTCCGAAACCATGGCGGAACTTCGCCCGGAAGCGACCGAAACCCCTGCGCCGTCCGAAACGCCCCAAACCGGTAACACGACCGCCGAACCGGCGGTAACCGCACAGCCTGCGGCAACCCCGACCGCGACGCCTGCCGTTACGAACGATGCCGGGGAAGGTGGCGCATGACCCCACAAGCGGGGGAACACCCGCGGGACAAGTTGGAAATCGGCGTATTGTATGGGTTTCGGGCGCTGATGGTGCTGTTTGTCTGCAATTATCACATCTGGCAGCTGGGATGGCTGGGCCAGTATATAACCCTCTTCGGTACGAAAATCGATTTGGATTTCTGGACGCGTTCCAGCTACGTTTTTGTAGACGGAATGCTGCTGATGAGCGGGTTTCTGCTGTACCTGCCCTATGCGCGGCAGCAGGCGTACGGCACGCCGGTGCCCGGCGTGAAACGGTTCTACTGGAACCGGCTGGTGCGCATTGTGCCGTCCTATCTCGTGTCGGTGCTGGTGGCGCTGCTGCTGGTGGCGCTGCCGGGCGGCGAGTACCAGAGCGCCGCGGCCCGCAACAAGGATATTCTTACACACTTAACGTTTACGTTCACCTTTTTCCGGGAAACATATCTGTATACGCCGCTCAACGGCGTGCTGTGGACCATCGCCATCGAGATGCAGTTTTATCTCATCTTCCCGCTGCTGGCAAAAGCCATGCGGAAACGACCGACTTTCACCCTGTGTGCTATGGCGGCCGCGGGCCTGCTGTTCCGGCTTGTGATGCGCAGGGCGACGAGCGATCTGGCGATCTGGATCAACCAATTGCCCGCTTTTCTGGATGTGTACGCTGTGGGCATGTTGGGCGCGATGCTCTACGTCCGGCTGCGGAAGCGGCTGGAAGCTTCCGCGCCGAAGGGCGCGCTGCACAGATCGATTGCGGTACTCTCGGCCGTACTGTTCGCGATTGGCTGCTGGCTGCTGACAAGCATCATGCACACGCAGACGGAGAACGGCCTGATGGGGGCCGGGCAGCTGCGGCTGTCGCAGTGGTCGCTTCGGCTGCCGCTGGCGATGACGATGCTGCTGCTAATGCTTTCGGCGGCCTTTATGCCGCGCCTCCTGCAAAAGCTGCTGGATAACCGCCTGATGCGGTTTTTATCCGCTATCTCCATGAACCTTTATATCTGGCATCAGCTTATCGGCGCGCAGATTGCCAAAAATCTGTTTCCGACGACGCTGCACAGCGACCTGCAAATGCAGCGGGCGTTTACGCTGCTGTGCTACGCCGTGTCGATCCTTGCCGCCATGGCTGCCACGTATGGGCTGGAAAAGCCTGTGGCCGGACGGCTGAACCAAATTCGCCGGCATATTCCGGCGCCAAAGGAGAACCAAAGAACATGAAGGACCCGAGAACGCAAAAGCTTTGTAACCTGCTGGTTAACTACGCCTGTGAGCTGAAACCTGGCGAGCGGGTGCTGATCGAACTTTTCGGCCATCAGCCGGAGCTGGCCGCCGCGCTGGTGCGCGAGGTGTATGCCGCGGGGGCGGAACCAATCGTCCGCCTGAGGGATATGACCGTGCAGCGGGAACTGCTACGCGGCGCGACGGCGGAAAAATGGACCTTCGAGGCGGAACACGATGCGGCGGTGATGCGCGGCGTTCAGGCATATATGGGGATTCGCGCCGTAGAAAACGGGTTTGAAACCTCCGACGTCACATCGGAGCAGAACGCGCTGTACGCCAAGCACTACAGCGGCCCGGTACACGGCAAGATCCGCGTGCCCCATACCCGCTGGGTGGTGCTGCGCTATCCCACGCTCGCGGCTGCGCAGGCGGCAAAAATGAGCCTGGAAGCTTTCGAGGATTATTATTTTAACGTCTGCACGCTGGATTACGCCAAAATGAGCGCCGCCATGGACAAGCTGGTCGAGCGAATGGAGCGGGCGGACAAGGTGCATATTCTGGGCAAGGGTACCGACCTGACCTTTTCCATTAAAGGGATGCCTGCCATTAAATGCGACGGCAAAGTGAACATCCCCGACGGCGAGGTGTTCAGCGCGCCGCTTCGCGAGAGCGTGAACGGCGTTATCAGCTTCAACACCCCGAGCCTTTACGGCGGTACGGAATTCAGCGATATCCGCCTGACCCTGAAAGACGGTAAAATTATCGAGGCGGTCGGCAACCAGACCGAGCGGCTGAACGCCATTCTGAATACCGACGAGGGCGCGCGCTACATCGGCGAGTTCTCTTTCGGCGTTAACCCCTATGTGACCGAACCGATGATGGATACGCTGTTTGACGAGAAGATCGCGGGCTCGTTCCACTTTACGCCGGGCCACTGCTACGACGAGTGCCCCAACGGCAACCACAGCGACGTGCATTGGGACATGGTTTGCATCCAGCGCCCGGAATACGGCGGCGGCGAAATCTGGCTGGACGACGAACTGGTGCGCAAAGACGGGATGTTTGTACCGGCGGAACTGCAATGCCTCAATCCCGAAGCGCTGAAGTGAAGGCATTTTTTGATAAAAATTTAACGCAGAGAACGAAAAACTCCTGCGAACGCTTGCAATGCGGACGTGTTTTGGGTACAATAGGAAAGGTTCAATAATACAAGACATGATTTGTCAGGAGGAGATACCAGTAT
>JAQUXV010000312.1 GCA_028692205.1 Eubacteriales bacterium | reverse complement strand
ATTATTTTTTATCGCTAAACAGGGCGAGTTTCCGCTGCGTTCGTTGTATGACAAAGGATAATGAAAACGGTACGGCGGAAGGACGGGAGGATGATACGGATTTTTAACGAATTTGATAGGAGAATTTTAATAATGTTATCGTACAATAGATATTGATCCTGAATCTATTCTTCGAGGAGGACAATCAAATGAAGAAGCTTCTGGCGCTGTTCATGGCGATCGCGCTGATCGTCGGCTGCTCTTCCGCGATGGCCGAGGCCATCCAAATGGACAAGCTAACACTGGAGTTCGTGCCTTCCAAAGATGCGGACGTCATCATCACCGGCACCAAAAACCTTCCGGATCTGCTGAAGGCTGAAATGCTCAAGCAGGGCTACGACATCGGCGAAGTGGACATCACCGTGGGCACCTCCTACGAGGCGACCGGCGAGGCCATGGCTGCCGGCACCATCGATATCGGCTGGCTGCCGGGCGGCACCTACGCCCTCTACAGCGACGAGGTGGACGTAATCCTCACCGCGACCCGCGCGGGCCTGAGCAACGACAGCACCGACCCCACCACCTGGAATGGCGACGCCAACAAGACCCTGCCCACCGATACGCAGTTCTATACGTATCGTTCGCTGATCTACGCCACGCCCTCCGCATACGGCAAGGAACTGGCCGCGAAAGTAAACGCCGGTGAAGCGCTGACCTGGGATGATCTGGACAAGGCCAGCTGGGCCGTGCTGAAAACCTCGTCTTCCGCCGGTTACATCTATCCCACCCTGTGGCTGATGGATAACTACGACGGCAAAAAGATCACTGATCTGGCCAACGTGGTCACCCTGAGCGGCTATGGCGAATCGTTCGCACAGGCTGCCGCTGAGTCGGTGGACATCATTGTGTGCTATGCCGATGGCCGCCGCGACTACGAAGCCGCTTGGACGCTGCCCACCGATCAGCAGGATGCCACCGGTAAAGCCGGCATGGGCCGCAGCGATTCCATCTGGAACGAGCTCAACGTCATTGGCGTTACCTCCCCGATCTATAACGACACGGTGGCAATTACCAAGGCCAATCCCGCTGTGTACAACCCCGAATTCATCTCCGCGATCCAGAAGGCGTTGATCAACATCATCAACACCGACGAGGGCAAGGCGATCTTCTCCGTTTACAGCCACGAGGGCTATGTGGTTGCGACGGATTCGGATTACGATGTCGCCCGCAAAGCGCTGGAGGCTGTGCAATAACCCTTACCTATATCCCAAGGAGAGGCGATACGCCGTATCGCCTCTCCTTTTTGTCCGGCCCGGTATTGCCAACCCCCTGCGGCCATGGTATAGTGAAAATGCCCGGAAAGCAGGACGAGAAAACCATTCGCGAACCGAAAAACCATGCAAACGGCCTTCGGGAGCATCCACCCGAATTTCTTTGAAACTGCGGTAACAGGGTCGGCCGGCTCATGCCGTCGGGGCCCTGACGTTGCACCGCGCTACCGGCGGCTTTTCGCCCTGATAAACAGAAAAACCAACATCCATCAAGCGGTGCGTCATCGCTTGTCTGGAAATCCAAATAAAGAGGCAGCAATATGATTGAGTTCGTCCATGCCGGAAAAACCTACCCAAACGGCGTCCAAGGGCTCAAGGACGTGAATCTCACCATCAATCAGGGTGAGTTTGTGGCGATCATCGGGCTTTCCGGCGCGGGAAAATCGACGCTGATCCGCACCATTAACCGGATGATCGACGTAACCGCCGGTCAGGTGATTGTGGACGACGTGGATGTGATGACCCTGCGCGGAAAAGCCCTGCGCCGGTTTCGCCGCCACATCGGCATGATTTTTCAATCGTTCAACCTCGTTACGCGCTCGACAGTGATTAAGAACGTGCTGACTTCGATGGTGCCGGACATGAACTTTTTTAAGGTGCTATTCGGTATTTTCTCCCGGAAACAGGAGATGGCCGCGCTTGCGGCGCTGGATAAAGTGGGGATTCTGGACAAGGCTTACACCCGCTGCGACCAGCTTTCCGGCGGGCAGCAGCAGCGTGTGGCGCTGGCGCGCACCCTGAACCAGAACCCGACCATCATTCTGGCGGATGAGCCGGTCGCCGCGCTGGACCCGGTGACGGCCAATCAGGTTATGAACGATTTCAAACGCATCAATAAAGACATGAACATCACCATCCTGATCAACATACACCATGTGGACCTGGCGCTGGATTTTGCGGACCGCGTGATTGGCATCCGTGCGGGCGAGATCGTCTACGACGGGCCGGTGGAAGCGGTGACGCAGGAGGTGCTGGACACTATTTACAACGGCGCGCCGGTACCGAAGGCCGCCGACGAGCAATGCGCCAGGGATGCGGCAGCCATCGCCGAAGCCAAAGCCGCGGAACAGGCAAAGCGGGATCAAGCGGCCCACCCGGAAAAGGAGGCCTGAGGCATATGGCAAAGGAACAAACGGCGCCGGAAATCAGGCCGCCGCTTTTCGACCGAATTTTTAAGCCCAAAACGATGGCAATTGGCGACCATAGCGTGCAAAAACCGCGCTCAAGAACCTGGCTGATACTGCTGGTTCTGGTTGCTGTGGTGTGGGGTTCGGTAGTGGTGACCGAATTTGATATCGGCATTCTGGTTCGGCGCGGATATCAGTTTACCGTGATTT
Source organism: Eubacteriales bacterium (assembly GCA_028692205.1). The sequence goes on along the minus strand of JAQUXV010000312.1, from coordinate 1,180 downwards.
TGGAAAAAATATTCAACCCCAAATGGAGTTATTTCGATAAGGTTTGGGGGCCCCTGTTGGACACGATTAAAATGTCCGTTATGGGCTCGGTAATCGGCTCGCTGCTGGCGTTGCCTTTTGCGGTTTTTGCCTCGGCCAACATCAACCAAAGCGCCGCGACGGTAACGGTGCTGCGTGTGCTGCTGAACATTATCCGTACATTGCCGACGCTGGTAATCGCCTCTATCTGCGCGCTCATCTTCAGGCTGGGCACGTTCGCGGGTACTGTGGCCATTACGATCTTCACATTCGGCGTGGTGACGCGCATGCTTTACGAAAGCATCGAAACCATTGATATGGGCGCTTTCGAAGCCATGGAGGCGCTGGGCGCGACAAAATTTCAGGCGTTCTGGAGCGCCTGTTTTCCGCAAATCCTTCCGACCTACCTTTCGCATAGCCTGTACTCGTTCGAAATCAACATTCGCGCCGCTTCCATTCTGGGCTACGTGGGTGCGGGCGGCCTCGGCATCCTGATTAACGAGCGGATCGGCTGGCGTGATTACGAAGGGCTGGGAACGGTGCTGATCGCGCTGTTCGTTGTGGTGCTGATTATCGACAACACCAGCCAGTACCTTCGCAGGAAGCTCAGCTAGGCAACGGCATGTTATACCGGCAAGGGGGGCTGCGACGCTTAAAACCTTGCAGGGCGTCGCGAATGTCACCGCTATTTCAGCTGGATGGGGTAAGCGCTACACGGCGCATTATATCGATCGCCTACCCCGAAACAGGCATGGACCTGGAAGCCCTTTGATACGCCGGGTGGTTTACCGGACGAACGGACATGGAAAGCCTTGAAATTAGGAGGCTGAAGGATGCAGAAGGCATTGAACCCAATTGAGGAGATGTACGAAAGCCGGCCAAGACGCTGGTGGATGTATACGCTGATTATTTTTATTATGGCGGTGCTGCTTTCCTGGTCGGCAAACGCCATCCAGTTCAAAGGGCTTGCCGCAAAGGGCAGCGAGGTTGCGTACGGCATTGTGTACGGTATTTTCCACCCGGATACGTCGCTGCTGATCAACAGTACCAAAGACGGCGTGCCCTACCTGCTGTTCGAAACCGTCGCCATTGCCGTGCTGGGCACGCTGATTGGCGGGCTGCTTGCGGTGCCGGTGAGTTTTCTGGCCAGTGAAAACGTGGT
>JAQUXV010000311.1 GCA_028692205.1 Eubacteriales bacterium | reverse complement strand
CGCCAGTCCATTATACTGGATGGACGGGATATCGGCACGAGGGTGTTGCCGGACGCGACGCTCAAAGTGTTTTTAACGGCCTCGCCGGAAGTTCGCGCCAAACGCCGCTTTGACGAGATGGCCGCAAAGGGCGGCGATGCGGACTACCAGACCGTGCTTGCGGACGTGATTGTCCGCGACCGGCAGGATTCCACCCGGGCCATTGATCCGCTGGCGGCGGCGGAAGACGCCGTAACGCTGGATACCAGCGCCCTGTCGCAGGCGGAAGTGGAAGAGGCAATCCTTTCGATGCTCCGGCATAAGCTGGCCGATGCGCCGATAAAAAAGCCGCGCGAACGGCTGACGGTGTTTTACCGGCTGGCAATGTGGCTGTCCGCATTTCTGTTTAATATTCTGTACCCTGTGCGGTACCACAACATGGAAAACGCGGATATCGATGCCCCGTACATCCTGATCGGAAACCATAATCACATGCTGGATCCCCTGCTGATCGGCTGGAAGCTGAACCGCTACCAGATCCGTTATCTGGGCAAAAAAGAGCTGATCAACAACCCCATGATGAAGGCGCTTTACCGCAATATGCTGATGATTCCCGTCGATCGGCACAACATGGATATGGGGGCGGTGCGCGCCTGTCTGAAAGCGCTTAAGGAAGGGCATGTGCTTGGCATCTTCCCGGAGGGAACACGCCATAAAAAAACCCTGATGGAGGAAATGGAAAGCGGCGTTGCGATGATTGCCCTGCGCGGAAACGTGCCCATTCTTCCCGCATATATGGCGCAAAAGACCCGTTTGTTTCACGTGAGCGACTGTTATTACGGCAAGCCCTTTTCGGTTTCGGAAATCGCGAAAAAAGGCGTAAACCGCGAGACCTGCGACGAGGTGATGCAAAAAATCACCGGACTGTACCGGGAAATGGCGGAAGACCATGAGAAAGCCCGAAAGTCGAAGTAGCGACGGCGGGGAGCGCCGCGGCCAATCACCGGGGGAAACGCCCCTGTTGCCTCATTATTATGGCAGCAACCGCCTTCCAACGGAAGCAAAAAGGATAAAGGCGCGGCGATTCACGGGTTTTTTAGGCTTTCTGACATAAAAAAGAAGGAATCAGTAGACTTACGGCGAATAGCAACATTGATTCTGCTGCGGAGGGGTGCGAATGCCAGTTCTTGTGGCGAAACACGCCGGTTTCTGCATGGGCGTGCGCCGCGCGGTGGTCGAAGCGATGAAGGCCGCCGAAACTGAAAAAGGAATCGTGACCATCGGGGAGCTTGTGCATAACCCCGAGGTAATACGCAAACTGGAGGAGAACGGCGTTCGCGCGGTGGATTCTCCCGCTCAGGCGAACGAAGGCAGCGCGATTATCCGCAGCCACGGCGTGGCACCGGCGGTATACCGCGAGCTGGACGAACGGCGTATTCGGACGATCGATCTCACCTGCCCCTACGTGAAACGCCTGCATGATATTGTGGCAGGGTACAGCGAAACGGGCAAACCGGTGATATTGGTAGGCCGCGCGGATCACCCGGAGGTTGTGGGCACCATCGGCTGGTGCGGCGGAAGCGTATATACCATTCATGATCCGGAAGGGGCGCAGGCCCTGCCGGAGCTTGCCGAAGCGCTTGCGGTAGCACAGACCACCTTTCCCCACGAAGCGTGGGAGTCGATTTTGCCGGTGCTTCGTCGCAGGGTGAAAAACCTTACGGTGGAAGATACTATTTGCACCGCAACGGTGCTGCGGCAGAACGAGGCGAGGCAGCTCGCCGCGCAGGTGGATGCGATGCTGGTGGTCGGCGGGTTGAAAAGCGCCAACACCCGCAAGCTGTACGAGACCTGCAAGCGCATATGCAAGCGCACTTTATTGGTAGAGCGCGCGGCGGATATACCGCCGGGCTTTGCAGATGTCCATACGGAATCTATTGGAATCACCGCCGGTGCGAGCACGCCGGATTGGTCACTTAAGGAGGTTGTCACACGCATGACTGACAAGGAACAGATGGATCAGAAGGTTTCCGGCGAGGAGGCAGACAAGAACAGCTTTATGGCTGACGTGGAAGCCACTCTGGTCAAGATCAGACCCGGACAGACGGTTACCGGCACAGTCGTCCAGATTACGGATGACGAAGTATGCGTTAACATCGGGTTCAAATCCGACGGCCTGATCAAGCGCGAAGACCTGGTAACGCAGGATGTGAAGCTGGGTGACGAGATCGAAGTGGAAGTCGTCAAAGTAAACGACGGCGAGGGCAACGTGTTGCTGTCTCAGCGCAACATCCTCACCCGCAAGGCTTTCGCGGAGCTTGTCGAGAAGTACGAAAAGGGCGAGTTTGTCGAAGGCGTCGGCAAAGAGGTCGTCAAAGGCGGCCTGATCTGCAACGTGGAAGGCATCCGTGCGTTCGTACCGGCGTCGCAGCTCTCCAACCGTTATGTCGAAAAGATCGGCGAGTTTGTGGGGCAGACCCTGAAACTCAAGATCATCGAGGTGGATGATCAGAAGCGCCGCGTTGTCGCCAGCCGCAAGGCCGTCATCAAGGAAGAGGCCACCGCCCGCAAAGCGGAAGTGTGGTCCAGCCTGCATGAAGGCGACGTGATCAAAGGCATCGTCCGTCGGTTAACCGACTTCGGCGCTTTTGTGGATATCGGCGGTGTGGACGGTCTGATCCACGTAACCGACCTGAGCTGGGCGCATGTGCGGCATCCTTCGGAAATCGTACACCCCGATCAGGAAATGGAAGTTAAAATTCTAAGCCTGGATCCCGAGCGCGAGCGCATCCAGCTGGGTCTTAAACAGATGCAGCCCAAACCCTGGGACCTTGCGCCGGAAAAATATCCCGAAGGCGCTGTCGTAACCGGAAAAGTGGTGCGTATTACCACCTTCGGCGCGTTTGTGGAGCTGGAGCCGGGCGTGGACGGCCTGGTGCATATCAGCCAGTGCGCGCTCACCCGCATCAATAAGGTGGAAGACGCCGTGAACGTGGGCGATGTTGTGAACGTGAAAGTGCTCAGCGTCGATCCCGAAGCCAAGCGTATCAGCCTGAGCATCCGCGCGCTGCTCGAAGACGAGCGTAAAGCGACCGCCGAGCCCGAAGAAGCCGCGAAAGCGGATGACGGCGAAGAAGCCGTTGCTGTGGATATCGAAGCGATCGGCCAGCAGCTGGAAGACGAAGCCAAGCAGGGAGAAGCGGACGCTCCGGCAGAAGCAGCCGACGAAGACAGCTCCAAGACGGAAGAATAATCTGCAAAAATCGCCGCCCAGCCGCCGGATCATTCCGGGCGCAAAGGACGAGCGAAGCGAAAACGGCACGCGCGGGAAACCGCGCCGTGCCGCTTTTCTGCATCAGCGGTTGTATACCCGGTACGGCGGCGCGCTTGCTACGCCTGCGGGATCGTGTTACAATACTGTACGTTACCGGCAGCCTGCCGGAAAACGATTGGCGCGGGTCGGGCCCGCGGGAGGATGAGCATGACGAATATCGGTGAGACGATCACGGAAGGCAAAGGCAAACGGGTCTACGCTACGGAAAATCCGGACGAAGCCGTAGTGTATTACAAGGATGAAGCCATCGCCTTTCATGGGCTGAAACGTGGGCGCATCATCGGCAAAGGCGAAATCAACAACCGCATTTGCGAGTATTTATTTACGCTGCTCACACAGCAGGGCGTACAGAACCATTTTATCCGCCGCATTGACGACCGCAGCTCGCTGGTGAAGCGGGTGGAGATTATTCCCGTCGTTGTGAAAGTGCGCAACATCGTCGCCGGCAGCCTTGCCCGCCGCACAGGCTACCCTGAAGGCACGCGGCTGAAAAACACGGTGATCGAGTACAATTTGAA
>JAQUXV010000310.1 GCA_028692205.1 Eubacteriales bacterium | reverse complement strand
GAAAGAATTCGCAACGAAAGCGGGAAACCAGTATGGATGAATATTTGCAAAGAGTGTTTGACGACGCATACGATGAAGCTTACGGGCATTTTTTGTCTCAAAAGCAGAACGACCCTACCTTTGACCGCCCGTTTTTACGGGGTTTGCTTAACAGCATGTACGTGAATCAGGGCAACGACTGGACAGGGCGCGGCCAGGTGAAGGATGCCAGTCAGGATGCCGTAATCGCGGCCGCGGAAGCGATTTTAGCCGATTGGGAAAAGGAAAACTGAAGCAAGGCTAGTCAAGCGTCCTGCCCATCGTGTTACGGGCGTTTGAAGAAATGAAGGCAAAAAACCGCAGGGACGGAAGCGCTTTTATAGAAATCCAATCCGATAAAATCGTACTGCTTTGAACATGTTTTTTTCAATCCCGTTTCAAGCTGAGCCTTGCTGCAGTTCCACTCCTCTCTACTCACGCTGCACTGGATGGCATTTCCCAATCCACAAGATTTTCTCTATGCCATCAGAAAGCCCGCGCAGTTTGATAGCGCGGGCTTTTTCACGTTCATTGCCAGTCCGGTTCATATTCAAGCACATCCCGTATACCTGTCGCCATCCGCTCCGCCGCCACGCAGGTCCGCATTCCCGCCCCTATTCCATTTCACCTTGCAAACCGCTTTCTCCACCGTGCAAGCTCCTTCCAGCGCCTCCTTGGTACGGTGCGCCTCTCCCGGCGGCACCAGCAGCGCATACCCGGGACGAAGCTCCGTCGTCTGTTCCGCATCACCGGTCGCCAGCATATAATCTTCCGTTTCATCGCGTTGCGTTTCCGCCAGTTTTTCCGGTTCGGCAGCCGATACGCGTTCGCGGCCGGAAATCAGCAGGTGGATGTCCATATAACAGAAATGCGTTTCAAAAGGTTCGTTCACATTGTCAGCGGTCTGATAAGCAAAACGGTTCAGGTATACGTTTTCGCCGTCGATTTCCGTACGCCCGTGAGGCAGCAGCCGCCACTCGCCTTTCATCAGATAGCCAATGGCTTTATCCAGCTCTGGGCTAAGCCCCAGAAAGGCTTTCAGCTCCGTAACGGCGCACTTGATCATGTTCTTTCTCCTGTCGTAAAAGGGCGGCGGATTGCTCCGCCGTCCTTTCAATTTTGTTGTTTCGGTCGGCGACTGTTCAATGATCGGTTCCCGAAGAGTGATTACCGCCCTTTATAACGCTCGATAATCGCGTCGATCTTTCCGGCTTGCTCCGCCGTCAGCGGTTCCACCGGCAGTGAGGCGATATCCGCGCCAAAGCCCATGGTGCTGCCAATGTGCTTCATGCCGGACATCCAGTGTTTGCCCACGCTGAGCACCTTTCTCAAATCCCAAACGTCCTTTTGCAGGCTGTACGCCGTTTTCGCATCGCCGCGTTTGCAGGCGTCGTACATCTCCACAAACATTTTCGGGAAGAAGTTCGCAAGCCCCGGCACGCAGCCCTGCGCCCCGAAGATCATCGCCGCAGAGCAAAGTTCCTCCGCGCCGTTGAACACGGCAATATCCCGGTCCTCCAGCAAAAACAGTACCCGTTGGAAAGCTTCCCAATCGGCACAGCTGTCCTTGAAGGCCACCACATTGTCGATCTCCGCAATCTTGTGGATCGTCTCCGGCGCGATGGGTGCGTGGGTCATCCCCGGAATGTTATACACCACCAGTTTGAGCTTTGTGCTTTTCGCGATCGCTTCATAATGGCGGATAATCTCGTCCTGACAGCTGTTTTGCAGATAGAAGGACGGCGTGGCCACCACGATTTTCGCGCCCACCTGTTCAGCGGCCTTGATATTCTCAATCACGCGCACGGTAGAGCTGTCGATTACGCCGCAGAAAACGGTAACGCGGTCGTCGGTGAACTCAACGGTCTTCTGGATGGTTTTCAGCCAATCCTCCCGCGAGGTCATCATGACTTCGCCGGAGCTGCCCATGGTGAAAACGCCGCTCACGCCGCCTTCGATATCGAAGTCAATCAGCTTTTTCAGGCCTTCCTCGTCCAGAGTCCGATCCGCCTTCAGGGGAGTGATAATCGGCGGGATGATACCGGTGTAAGTTTCCTTGTTCGTAAACATAGGTCTCGTCTCCTATTGGATGTTATTTTTATCCGCAATGGATTGGCCTTTGCGGTCAGGGCAACGTGGTTTCCAGCATCCGCTCAAAGCGCGGGTCATGCGCGGGCGCGTCGGTGCGGTAATGGCCGCCCCGGGTTTCACCCCGCGCGCGCATCGCCAGCAAAATAAGCATCGCCGCGTCCAGCGCGTTGCGGGCGTCATACGCCGGTCTTGAACCGCCCAGCGGGGAGAAACGCAGGCTTTCCAGCGTCGCTTCCGCTTTCGCAAGCCCAACGTCGTCCCGTTTCAGAAAGGCGTATTGCTGCAGAGTGCGGCGGATTTTCGCAAGCGTCTCCCCCGGCGGCGGCACGCCCGTTCGTTCGCCAAATTCCGCCTGCAGGGCTTCCTCCGCGGTCGGCGGCGGCCCTTCCGGCGGGTTTTCCGCAGCGAACTCTGCCGCCGCATCGCCCGCCAGCCTACCGAACACCTGCGTCGCAAGGATCGCGTTGCCTCCCATTCGGTTGGCTCCGTGGCAGCCGCCCGCCGCTTCGCCGCAGGCATACAGCCCCGCGATATCGGTCGTCAGATCGTCGTGTAGCATCACACCGCCGTTGAAGCCCTGGCAGAACGGGTAGACCGTCATCGGCGTATCCGGCGCAAGCTTCTGCCGTGCGAGGAATTCGCGCCAATGCGCGTACCTCGGGCCGGTCAGCTTTGCCGCGTCCGGCGTAATTACCGCGCCGTCTTCGTTGCCTGCCTCCGCTTCGCCGACGATTGCCAGATCGAAGTAGCGCCCTTCATCCTCGACGCTGAAGGGGCCGTGTCCCCCGCGAAGCGTCATACAGCGCTGCGGCGTAATCCCTTCCGGCAGGTATTTCGGCAGGAATTCCTCGCCACGCGCGTTTCGCACCTGCGGATTTTCCACAAACGCGAACTGATAATAATTCAAACCGTACCGCGGCGCAAGGGTTCCGTTAATAAACTGAATAAATTCCAGGTTTACCGTGCGGGCTCCGTGGCGGGCCGCCATGGCATACGCATGTCCCAACAGTGTGCCGTTGGTAAAAGCCCGTTCATACAGCCCTTCGCCGCCGCCGGTTGCCAGCACCGTAGCTCCGGCTTTTAGCATCAGCATGGAATCCTTCGCGTCCATGGCCATCGCGCCCAGCACACGGCGGTTGCTCACCGTCAGCGCCTCAGCGCGCCAGCCTTCAACAATCCGCAAATGATCGGCTGCGGCCATCTCGGCATGCCAGCTGCTTGCCGCGGCGCCCGTATCCCTCAGTACCGCGCCCCGCGTTTTGACGCCAAAGCAGCCTACCAGCCCCATCTCCGCATGCGTTCGCATCGGGAGGCGTTTCATCCGCTCCCATGCCTCTACCGAGCCCTCCGCCAGCATCCGCACCAGTTTGGGGTTTACGCAGGGACCGGCAGCCGCGATAATTTCGTCGTAGAATGCCTGAGCGTCCGCCTTATCTTCCGCGTACATCACGCCCCATGGAGGCGACAGCGGGTAGAAGGTCGAACCGGCCTTCCCCACCGGCGCATCCGACAGCAGCACGGTGTCGCACCCCTTGCGGGCGGCCGCGAGCGCGGCTTGTATACCGGCCGCGCCGCCGCCCAGCACCAGCACGTCGCAGGCAAGCGTCTCCATCATCCCTTTACCGCTCCGGCTGTGAGGCCCTCAATCAGGTAGCGCTGGACAAACGCAAACAGCAGAATAACGGGAATCGTCACGATTACGCCGCAGGCCAGAATGCCGCCCCAGTTAATGA
>JAQUXV010000309.1 GCA_028692205.1 Eubacteriales bacterium | reverse complement strand
TGGCGTTAATCGGCGAACTGGACGAGGCGGGGATTACCGTATTGGTGGTGCAGGCGATTAACGACGAGCGGATTGAGAAGCGCATCCGCGCCCTGGCGGAAAAGGGCGTGCCGACCATTACCGTGAACACGGATATTGAAAACAGCTGCCGCATCTGTTATGTGGGCAGCGATTATACAACCGGCGGGGAAACGGCCGCCGGGCTGATGCGGCTGGTAACGGGCGGACGGGCGAAGCTGGGCGTAGTAACGGGCGTAAGCACGCTGCTGGGCCATGTGCAGCGACTGGCGGGTTTTGAGCGCCATCTTTCGGCCATCAGCCCCTGCGTGGAGATTGTGGACCATGTGAGCGCCATGGACGATATGGAGCACAGCTACCGTATGACTACGGAGATGCTGCGCCGCCACCCGGAAATCGATACGCTGTTTATTGCCGCGTCGGGCACCTTCGGCGCTTGCCGCGCCGTGATCGAACTGGGACGGGAAAAGGATATGCGCGTGATCGCTTTTGATAATGTGCCCTCAACGGTGGAAATGATGCGCCGCGGGCTGGTGCGCGCGGTAATCTGCCAGCAGCCGTTCCTGCAGGGGTATCAGGCGGTGCGCGCGGCGTTTGACGTGCTGTTGACCGGATCGCCCAAGCAGGGCGAACAAATTATTATGGAAAACCAGATCAAGATTCTGGAGAATTTATAACGCTGGGCCCGGCGTTTCAAACGGCGCATCCGCGTCGGCGCGCCGCGGGCAGGGCTGTTACAATCCGCAAGAGGCGCAAAGGAAACTGAAAAAGATTGACAATCAGGATTCGATGGAGTAAAATAAGCCATGAAATTAGTGTGCTCGGGCACACGACCAACATATTACCATATATCACATTCCCGAAAAGGAAAGGAGCGTTTTCCATATGGCAGAAATCTTCCAAAACCTCCCTGAAGTCCACTTCGAGGGAACCGAATCCAAAAACCCGCTCGCGTTCAAATTTTATGATCCGGACCGCGTGGTTCTGGGCAAAAAAATGAGCGAGCACCTCCCCTTTGCCATGGCCTGGTGGCACAACCTGAGCGCGACCGGCACGGACATGTTCGGCGCAGGCACGGAGGATAAATCCTTCGGCGCAACGCCCGGCACCATGGAGCACGCGCGCGCCAAGGTGGACGCCGGTTTCGAATTTATGAAGAAGCTGGGCGTAAAATACTTCTGCTTCCACGACGTCGATCTGGTGCCGGAAGCGGAAACCATCGACGAGACCAACGCCCGTCTGGACGAGCTGACCGATTACATTCTCGAAAAGATGAAGGGCACGGATATCAAGTGCCTGTGGGGCACGGCCAATATGTTCGGCAATCCCCGCTACATGAACGGCGCGGGCTCCTCCAACAGTGTGGACGTGTTCTGCCACGCTGCCGCGCAGGTGAAAAAGGCGCTGGAATGCACGGTGAAGCTGGGCGGCCGCGGCTATGTGTTCTGGGGCGGCCGCGAGGGCTACGAGACGCTTTTGAACACCGATATGAAGTTCGAACAGGAAAACATCGCCGCGCTGATGAAGATGGCGGTCGAATATGGGCGTTCCATCGGCTTTAAGGGCGATTTCTACATCGAGCCCAAGCCGAAAGAGCCCATGAAGCACCAGTACGACTTCGACGCGGCCACCGCCATCGGCTTCCTGCGCCAGTACGGGCTGGACAAGGACTTTAAACTCAACATCGAAGCCAACCACGCGACCCTTGCGGGCCACACCTTCCAGCACGATCTGCGGGTGTCCGCCGTAAACGGCATGCTGGGCTCCGTGGATGCCAACCAGGGCGACCTGCTGCTGGGCTGGGATACCGACGAGTTCCCCTTCAACATTTACGATACGACCCTTTGCATGTACGAAGTGCTTAAGGCGGGCGGCCTGACCGGCGGCTTCAACTTCGACGCCAAAACCCGCCGTCCCAGCTACACGCACGAGGATATGTTCCAGGCGTACGTGCTGGGTATGGATTCCTTTGCGCTGGGCCTGATCAAGGCGGCGGAGATGATTGAAGATGGGCGTATTGATGCTTTCGTGAAAGAGCGCTACGCCAGCTACCGCACCACCGAGATCGGGCAGAAAATCCGCGAAGGCAAGGCGACGCTTGCGGAATGCGCGGCCCTCGCCAGCAAGCACGGTTCGCCCGCGCTGCCGGGCAGCGGCAAGCAGGAGTATCTGGAAGCCGTTATGAACCAGATCCTCTTTCGGTAAGCAAAGGAGAGGCTAATGAGCAAACAATACTTACTGGGTATCGACCTGGGCACCAGCGGCACCAAAACCGTCCTGTTTTCGCAGGACGGTACGGCCGTTGCCAGCGCCTCGGTTGAATACCCCATGAGCCAGCCGCAGAACGGCTGGGCGGAACAGGCCCCGCAGGACTGGTGGAACGCCGCGGTCGTGACCCTCGGTAAAGTGGTGCGCGAAAGCGGCGTGGCCTCGGAGGCGATTGCGGGGCTGGGCATCAGCGGCCAGATGCACGGGCTTGTGATGCTGGACGAGCAGGGTGAGGTGCTGCGCCCCTCCATCATCTGGTGCGATCAGCGCACGGGTGAGGAGTGCAAAGAAATTACCGAGATCATCGGCGCAGAGCGCCTGATCGAGATTACCGCCAACCCGGCGTTAACCGGCTTCACCGCGGGGAAAATCCGCTGGGTGCAAAAGCACGAGCCGGAAACCTACGCGAAGTGCCGTCACATTCTGCTGCCCAAGGATTATCTGCGCTATAAGCTGACCGGCGATTTCGCCACCGAGGTCAGCGATGCAAGCGGCATGCAGTTGCTGGACGTGCCCAACCGCTGCTGGAGCGACGAGGTGCTGGACAAGCTGGGCATTGACAAGAGCTATCTCGGCAAGGTGTACGAAAGTCCCGAGGTGACCGGCCACATCAGCAAGGAAGCCGCGGCGTTGACCGGGCTGAGCGAGAAAACGCTGGTTGTGGGCGGCGCGGGTGACAATGCTGCTGCCGCCGTAGGCACCGGTGTGGTGGCCGACGGACGCGCGTTTACCACCATCGGCACCAGCGGCGTGGTGTTCGCCCATACCGATAACCTGGCCATCGATCCAAAAGGCCGCGTGCATACCTTCTGCTGCGCGGTGCCGGGCGCGTGGCACGTGATGGGCGTTACGCAGGCGGCGGGCCTTTCGCTGAAATGGTTCCGCGACCAGTTCTGCCATGCGGAGATTGACGCAGCCGCGGGCATGGGCATCGACCCCTATGACCTGATGAACAAGGAAGCGATGCTCAGCCCCATTGGGGCCAATCGCCTCTTCTACCTGCCCTACCTGATGGGCGAGCGCACTCCGCACCTCGACCCGGATTGCCGGGGCGTGTTCTTCGGCCTCTCCGCCATGCACCAGAAACGCGATCTGATCCGCGCGGTGCTGGAAGGCGTTACGTATTCGCTGAAGGATTGCCTGAACGTGCTGGATGAGATGGGCGTGAAACCCGCGCAGATGCTGGCCACCGGCGGCGGCGGCCGCAGCGAGCTGTGGCGGCAGATGCTGGCCGACACGTTCGGCTGCCCCGTAAGCACCACGCAGAGCAAGGAAGGCCCCGCATTGGGCGTGGCAATCCTCGCGGGCGTAGGCGCGGGCCTGTACCCGAGCGTGCGCGAAGCCTGCGACAGCATGATCCACGCAGGGCGCGTGCAGGAACCGATTGCGGAAAACATGCCCGCCTACGCGGCCTGCTACGGGCAATACCGGCAGCTTTACCCCGCGATGAAAGACGCGTTTAAGCGGCTGGCGAAGTAACCAACCAATATCGAGTATAAAAGCAAAAAGCGCCCTTTTCCCCCGTTACAACACGGAGGGGGAAAGGGCGTTTGCAATGCTCA
>JAQUXV010000308.1 GCA_028692205.1 Eubacteriales bacterium | reverse complement strand
GCCTCCATTCGCGATGTGCTCCTCTTCCCCACCATGAAGCCTCAGAAATAAAAGCCTTGCCCAACCGCGCCAAAGGGCGCGGTTTACTGATTATGGAGATAAAGCAATGAGTTTGAAGATGCCGGTCACCAAACGCAAAATCCAAAATCATTTTCAGTACGGTTTTTGGAAATACCTGATCCTGCTTGTGATTGCCCTTTTCGGGTGGAACCTGATCTACACGACCACCCGTTATCAGTCGCCCCCCAACCTGAAAGTTGAATTCTACGCCGAAAGCTCCATTCCCGGTGAAAAGGATCCGCAAGCGCTTGCCGATCAGATTCATCAGGAAATTATGCCTGAAATGGAAGAAGTAACTGCCACCACCGTCACGTACGATGATACTTACGGCGATATGCAGCTCGTCGTTTGGGTCAGCGCCGGGCAGGGAGATATTTATTTGCTCTCCGACGACCGTTTCGATTCCATGTCGGAAAACGAGGCGATGATGGATCTGCAGCCTTATGTGGACAGTGGAGCGCTGAATGTGGACGGGCTGGATTTGACCGGCGGTTATGTGAAAGATTCGGATACGGGGAAAACAGTCCTTCTGGGCATCCCTGCGGATGATCTTCCCGGGCTGGCCGACTACGGGCTGCTCACCACCGACGCGGATCTCTGCATCCTTGCGAACAATGGTAACGACGAGTATTCCGTTAAGTTTTTGAATTACCTGCTGACGCATATGCGTGCAAGCGACGAGGCTGATTCCACCGGGGAAAGCGTATTGCCGAAAACCACTTTCACAGCGTCCGCTACCACGGCGCCGTAAAGAATATCGCCAGGTTTTACGGGAGCAAGTGTTTATTTCATATCGAACACTTGCTCCTTTTTCGTGTCTCCCGGCTCGGCTGATCGATCATGAATTCCCTCAACAGTATTACAGCTGAGGGAACCTGCGCTGAATGGATCGCAATATAATCAACTTCAAAGCAGCAAGAAACAACAAAACGGATTTCTTCGCGTCGCAGAGATGGTTCAAGGATAAACTATTGTCAGTGCTGTCGGTTTGCACAGCCTTCACACGCGTCCTGTATCGCTGGGCACTTCCGGTTATAACGTGAGTTATTAGCTCTGTTGTTAACACTCTTTATCGCTGATAGGCTGGTGGCAAGCTTACTTGATGATCAATACAAGAACCGGAGCATTTATTGATCCATGTCTCTGATACAGTCAAAGAATCCGCTGTTCTTGAACAGTATGGGTTTATTATGCACTCCGGCACGTTTATCCGCTGTGTCTTTCGATCGTGCGTATAGTTAGCGGATTCGTCGAAAATACCTTATATCGCTACGATAGGTGTATAACTCGCTTGGTTTATAATCACCACCACCGGTTCAGTCGATGGATTGATTTTGTCTGCTTCGTTCCCAAAACCTAACTAAAAGTATACGACAAAAACAGAGGCGCGGATTTCTCCGCGTCCCTGCTCTATGTTTGTATCCCTGTGCTTGCCCTGCTTCAGGTTACTGTTGCACATTATCCAGAATTGCCAGTTCAACCGTTACGTCCACATACTGGCCTTCCTGAATGTCGTCGATACTCTGCGCGTCGGTAATACCGTCGACGCGATACAGCTTAATGGTAGCTTCGTCGCCCGCGTTTTTCGACTGCAGGATATCAATCAACTGCGAAGTAGTGGTGATCACGGTGCCATCCGCCTCGACGATGATATCGCCGGATTGAATGCCCGCCTTATCGGCAGGAGAGCCGCTTTCCACGTTGGTTACATATGCGCCGTTGGGGATAATCCCTTCCTGTACCGCATAGCTGGAGAAGTTGGTGGCGTTGGTTACCGTTACGCCGATGCGCGGTTTGTTGCTGGTACTGTTCGAAGAGCTGTTAACCGTCTGGTTATTGCTGCTGTCGTCGCCCGTCACCTTGCCGGAAATCACATCGTTAATCAGCGGTTTCGCTACGTTGATCGGGATCGCCATACCAATGCCTTCCACGGATGTGGTGGAATAGTAGGATCCGGTGTACTTCATGCTAGGAATGCCAACCAGTTCGCCCGCGACGTTGAACATGCCGCCGCCGCTGTTGCCGGCGTTGATGGCCGCATCCGTCTGGATCATATAGTTCGCTACATTTTCACGCAGGCCGTACTGATCGTACGAGTCACTGGTGGTAACTTCGCGGTTCAGCGCTGAAATAACACCAACCGTCGTAGTGCCGTCGAAGGAAAGCGGATTGCCGATGCAGATCGCCCAGTCGCCCACGTTCAGCACATCGCTGTCGCCAAGGGTCACAGGCGCCAGATCAAAGTTGTCCACCTTCAGCACAGCCAGATCGAGGTCCTCGTCATAGCCGGCTACGGTTGCGGTGTAAGTGTTTTCGCCGGAGGTAACTTCCAAAGAGGAAGCGCCGTCCACCACGTGGTAGTTTGTCAGCACGTATCCGGCCGCCACCACAACGCCGCTGCCGCTGCTTTGCAGCACTTCGCGGCTGTTATCGCCGTTGTCGCTGCCGTTGTCGTTGTTGTTCCCGAAGCTGTTGCCGAACCCGAAGCTGTAGCCGTAATAGTTGCTGCGGGAAACCGTGGTGTAATTGTTTACGCCGACGACGCTGTCTTTAACCTTCGCAACCGCGTCGGTAAAAGGGCTGCTTACGACCGTAGCGTTCTCGGAGACCGTAACGGCCGACGCACTGCTCTCCGTCTGCGCCAGCGCTACCGTAGCGCCGACCACGAGCATTAAAACCAAGGCAACTGCCATGTACCCATAGAGCTTTTTCTTTGTAGTATTCATCATGGTTTGGTCCCTCCTTACTACGATGAAATCATAACACCCATTTTTGTCCACATCGTGAACGAGCGATTAAGAATATTTAGCTTATTTGCAAACCCGCGTTCCGGGCGCGTTCATAAACAGAACGGCGGTTCCACAGCCCGTTCGTCGTTCCGGGTCCCGCGGCTTTCCTGTTCAATGGCATAAATGGCCATAGCGCATTCCAGGCGCTTGCGTTCCAGCTGGCATTCCATATCGAAGGGCTTTGTGATATCGCCGTTGAAAGCGTGCGCGTTGGCAGCGCAGCCGCCGCTGCAATAGAAGCGCGCCCAGCAGTCACGGCACTTCTCTTTTTTCAGCACATGGTTATTGCCAAAGCGCTTCTGCATATCGGTGTTGAAACTGCCGTCCAGTACGGAGCCCATCTTCATGCCTTCGCGGCCCACAAACTGGTGGCAGGGGTAGATGTCCCCTTCCGGCGTCACGGCCACATATTCGTTGCCCGCGCCGCAGCCGGTCAGCCGCCGCCGCAGGCAGGGCCCGCCGGTTAAATCCACGGTGAAATGGAAGAAGTTGAACCAACGACCGTCTGCCCGGCGCTTCAGGTATTCTTTGCCCAGCCGTTCGTATTCATCAAAAATGCGCGGCAGATCTTCCTCGCGAATCGCATAGGGTTTGTCCGGCGAGGTTACAACCGGCTCAATGGAAAGCTGCTCGAAGCCCTCGTCCGCCAGGTGAAGCACATCGTTGGCAAAATCAAGATTATAACTGGTATAGGTGCCGCGGATATAATACTGCTGCTGGCGGCGCAGATGCACAAACTCTTTCGCCTTATCAATCGTAAGATCATAGCTTCCCTTGCCGTTTGGCGTTGGACGCATACGGTCATGTACTTCTTTTCGGCCGTCAATGGAGATAACCACGTTGTTCATCTCACGGTTCAGGAAGTCCATCATTTCTTCATTCAGGTTCACACCGTTCGTGGTTATCGTGAACCGGAACTTTTTATGGTGCACTTTTTCGAGTTCCCGCCCGTATTCGACGATCTCTTTAACGACCGGAAAATTCATCAGCGGCTCACCGCC
>JAQUXV010000307.1 GCA_028692205.1 Eubacteriales bacterium | reverse complement strand
GCTTCCCGCCCCCGGTCGGTAAGGAACAGCTGCTCCCCAAGCGCGCCTCCGCCCGTTTCCAACTCGCCCGCCATCATCAGCTTATGCAGGCAAAGCCGCATGGAAATATAATCCATCAATTCCTGCTCGGCCACAAACATCCACAACTGTGTCGACGTAACGCTTTCCAGCGTATCCACACAGAGCAGAAGCCTGAGCATGTTTTCCGTTTCAGATACCTTTCGCGGCGGCGATTGAATCGGCATACGGCCTCCCGGATGACCGCCAAACGCTTTACGCCCGGCGGTTAATCGTTGTGTGTCTTCGCAACCGGCAGTTAATTGGCGCAGGCAGCGATGGAGCAATCGGCTCCAGGCGCTCGCTTCGGCATCAACTGCGATACAACAACGGGGCAAAGCTACGCTTTGCCCCGAACATGACCCGCAAGGGGCCTAATTTGTTGGTTAATTGGCCCGCGTCGGCGGGCGCAGCCCTCCATTAGGCCATGAAAGGCTTAATGTCGCTGAGAAGGTCGTCACAGGAATCGGTATAGATTTCCATCGTGATAGGCTTGCTCAGATCGAGGCTGAAGATGCCCAGGATCGATTTCGCATCCACCACATGGCGGCCAGCGCGAAGATCCACATCGTACGGATACCGATTCACGATATTCACGAAGGACTTCACATTTTCAGCCAGGCTCAGCTTGATGTTAACAGACTTCATTGTCTAAAGCCTCCTTTCCTTATCAGGCTACGCGTCTATTATACATTAGCTTTTTATGAAATGCAAGAAAGCATCCGTGATAATGCCTGAATTTCGTTAGTTTTCGTTAGTTTTCACAGAAATTTGCCGATAAACACAATCGTTTGCACAAAGAAATCCGGGATCCATCGTCTCCGTTTCCATGTTTCATATGGTGGATAGCCCGTCATATCTTCCTTTTTCTTTAGGGACAGGTTTGAAAAACCCGGAAGTCGAGTCCCCCACTCCTACGTGGATCACGCTTTGGCTTCCGGGTAAAATATACAATGGTCGCTTCCCCGCGCCCAGCGAGGTAACGCGGGCAGGCTACCGCCGCGGCCCTGCCTTTTACCGACCCCTTACGCCCTTGCCGCTGTAAGCACCAGCACGTTTTCCGCGCCCGCCAGCAACAGTTCCCTCGCGCATTCTTCCACCGTTGCGCCGGTGGTAAGCACATCGTCAATCAACAACACCTGCCGCCCGGCAATCAGGGGAGCCCCCTTCCGGCTTACGGCAAACGCGCCGGCGATGTTCAGCCGACGCGCCTCCCGCCCCTGCCCAACCTGCGAGTGTTTGTGATGAATGCGGAGCAGCACATTGCCGGTTATGGGAACGCCGGTAATCTCTGAAAAAGCGCAAGCCAGTATCTCCGCCTGATTATACCCGCGCTGCCGGAGCCGCTTTGGATGCACGGGCACCGCAATGCAGAGCTGCGCCTCCCGAAGCGCAGGGCAGGCCGCGTACACGCCCGCCATGCGCTCGGCCAACGGCAAAGCGGCGGTGCGGTCCGAGCTAAACTTAAGGGCTTTCACCAGCGCGGCGGCGGCATCCCGGTACGCAAAGGCGGACGCCGCGAAAGAGACGCATTCTCCCACCGGCGCAGGCATGCGCTTTTCCGGATAAGCGCTTTGCCGCAGCGACTGCGCACAGGTCCGGCACAGCAGGGCTTCCCCGGCGGTCAGCGGCGCGCCGCAGGCGTGGCAAACCGTGCGCTGCGGAAACAGCATGGGCAATAGTTTTTCAACCAACCACGTCATGGTACCGTCGCCTCCAGCCGTGCTTTCAGCGTCGTATAGCGTTTCACAACGTGGTTGTTTTCCACCATCTGCGCAATTACCTCTTCGCGCCCCACCAGCACCACCAGACGGCGCGCGCGCGTAAGCGCGGTATACAGCAGGTTGCGCGCCATCAGCATCGGCGGGCCGCCAACCACCGGCATCACCACCACAGGGAACTCGCAGCCCTGGCTTTTGTGTACCGTCAGGCAATAGGCAAGCTCCAGCGAATCCAGCTGCTGCTTCTGGTATGCCGCCAACCGATCGTCGTCGTAGCTTACGGTCAACAGGTGTTCGTCCGGGTCGACGGCTTCGATATAGCCGACGTCGCCGTTAAAAATGCCCGCGCCTTCCTCCGTGCCGGTTGCCGTCGTCCGGGTAAAGGTGAGCTGATAATCATTCCGGGTTTGGATCACTTTATCCCCGACGCGGAACTCCGTGTCCCCGTGCAAAAGGCTGTTCAGCCCCGGACGATCCGGGTTGAGCGCCGATTGCAGCAGTTTGTTCAGGTTTACGCTGCCGCAATCCCCCTTTTTCGTGGGGCTAAGCACCTGAATGGCGCGCACCGCTTCCCGCTGCCACAGGGCTTTGGGGAAATCCAGGTATTTGGGAAGGCGGGTTTTCAAAAGCGCGGTAATGGTTTCCGCCGCGTCGCTTTGCGTCATCCGGCGTTCAAAAAAGAAGTCCGCGCCCTTTGCGTTCAGCATCGGCAGTTTGCCCTCGTTGATCCTGTGCGCGTTCACGACGATCATGCTGCTTTCATCCTGCCGGAAAATATCGGTCAGGCGGACGCTGGGCACCACATCGCTTTGCAGCAGATCGCGCAAAACGTTCCCCGCTCCCACGCTCGGCAGCTGGTCCGCGTCGCCCACGAGAATCAGCCGCGTGCCCGGCAGCACCGCGCGCAGCAGGCCGCGCATTAACGCCACATCCACCATGCTCATCTCGTCCACAATCAGGCAATCCGTTTCCAGCGGGTAATTCTCATCGCGTGAGAATACGTTCTCCTCGCCGCCGTATTCGAGCATCCGGTGGATGGTTTTCGCCTCCTCACCAGTCGCCTCGGTCATCCGTTTGGCGGCGCGGCCCGTGGGCGCGCATAACAGAATATCGTTATCCTCTTTCAGCAGGCTCAGAATGCAACGGATAATAGTGGTTTTCCCGGTTCCCGGCCCACCCGTGATAATCAGCACGCCTTCTTCCACGGCGCTTTGCACCGCCTTGCGCTGCATGGGGCTTAAGTCGATGGAAAGCTCCGCTTCCAGCGCCGCGATGCGCTGGCGCAGGCCTGTAACCTTTTTATACGGTCTGGATTCCATTAAAATGTGCAGCCGCGCGGCAATTTCGCTTTCGGCGGCAAAATAAAACGGCAGGCACAGGCAATCCTCCTCCTGCTCGGGCATGCGAAACCCCATCAGCATCTTGGTCAGCAGCGCCTGCGTAATCTGATTGTCCACAAGGCTCTCATCCACACGCAGCATCTGTATCGCGCGCTGTTTCAGCATCGCTTTGGGCAAATACGTGTGCCCGCCGCTTGTCGCGGCGTCGCTTAACAGAAAATACAACGCCGAGCGGACACGGAACTCGCTGTGCGGGTCAATGCCCATGCTCAGCGCTATGCGGTCGGCGGTTACAAAACCCACGCCGTCGATATCGGTAACCAGCCGGTAGGGATTTTGCTTAATCATCTCCACGGCGGCTTCCCCGTAAAACTTGGCGATTCGGGTGGACAGCGCCGGGCTTAACCCATAGTTCTGCAAAAACAGCAGCACGCGCCGCATGCTCATTTGCTCGGCGAAACTTTCCAGCATCATCGCGGCCTTTTTGGGGCCGATGCCGCTCACCTCGGTCAGGCGTTCCGGGTGCTCCTCCAAAATCGCGATCGCGTCCATGCCGAACGCCTTCACGATCAGCTTAGCCGTTGCCGGCCCGATGCCGCGAATCAAGCCTGAACCCAGATATTTTTCGACCGCTGAGAGTGAATCCGGCGGGGTGATTTCGCAGGTTTTCGCGCTGAACTGCTTGCCGTATACGGGATGCTCAATCCACTCTCCCTGAAAAGTAACGTTCTCGCC
>JAQUXV010000306.1 GCA_028692205.1 Eubacteriales bacterium | reverse complement strand
GCCGATGGCTTCCTTCCTGTACAGCGAGCTGGATAATTCGCCATACAATTCCCTGCTTCCCTGCCTCAAGTGCGGCGCGCCGACCCAGTCGCTTGGCACGCTCGCGGCGGAAGCAACCGCGACGGACACGCCATGACGCGGATGGTTTTCCCCCGATTTATCTGAACGGGTTTGTCCCGCATCCTTATAACACAGCCGCCCTTCCGAATTTTCCCGGAAGGGCGGCTGTGTTTATACAATTATACTTTTTCCTATAGCTGCATCTCGTACTGCCGATAAACACGGTACCGTTTCGCGCCGGTACGCTCGGTCGCCAGTATGCTGGGCAAATTGGTTTCATCCACGGTGGAAGCTTCCACCTCTTCAATGCCCAGCGTCTGCGCCCGACCGAAAGCTGAAAGCGTCATCGCGACGTTGACGGCTTTGTTTTGGTAATCCGGCGTAACAAACATCATGCTGCAACGTACGGCGCGCACCTTGCCAAATACCAGTTTCAGCCAGCCAACGGGAAACAGCCTGCCACTGCTGCCCTTCAACAGCCGATTGTAGTCGGGGAAGCACACCAGAATTCCCACGGGCCGTTCGCCAGCATAAGCCATTACGATCAGGTCGGCTTTGGTATAGCGGAAAAGGGATTGCATTTCATCCAGAATATCGCCGGGAGTAGGGGGCATGAGTTCCCATTGCTCGGGGAACGCTTCATCCACCACCTGCGCAACTTCGTCTGCGAGTTTCTTCGCGTTGGATTTACGTAAATCCACATGTTCCACACGAAATTTGAACCGTTTTTGCGCCATGTCACTCAGCCCCGCGTAATCTTTAGCGGGAAAATCCGACAGCCGCAGATAGTAAGCATAATGATCGCGATGTTTGGTAAAACCGTAAGCAGTGAAAAAATCGTTGTAATACGGCGGGTTATAAGGGTTAAACAGCATCGGAGGGCCGTCGAAGCCTTCCCACAGCAAACCCTTGCTGAAATCGTCAAAGCCGGGGTTGTTGGGCCCGACGACGCGTTCCATGCCCAAGCCGCGAAGGTACGACGTTGCCGCATCCAGCACAGCGCGCGCATACTCCATGTTGTTTTCGCTCTCGAACAGGCTGATGTACCCGCGCTTCTCGCCGATGCGCTCGTTCAGGCGTTCGTCGACTCCGGCTAATACGCGCGCCACGGGACGGTCGTCGTTGTATGCCAGGAAAAAGGCATGTTCACCGCTTAGCAGGGGGTTGTTCTCCCCCAGCAATTGGCGAAGCCGCATACCGTAAAGCGGAGCAACCCAGTTCGGATCCTCGCGATAAAGGCGGTGCGGAAGCTCCATAAAGTCGTGAATCCCTTTTTTAGTTTTCTCGAGCGTCTCCACATGGATCACGCGGATACCCCCTTAACTGCGACGCCCCGGCACAATCGCCGAACCGTTACGCCTGCGTTTCATTGATTGTATCACAATCCGTGCCCGCACTCAACGCCGGACGCATAACAGATTCGATTTTTTCCAGCAATTCTTCTCGTCCGACACCCGTAGCCGACGAAAAGGGGATGATTTCCCACGGCTGCACCAGCAGCGCGCGGCAGATAGGCGCAAGCTGCTTGCTTCGCGCTCCGCGGCTGATTTTATCCGCTTTCGTGGCCACCACTGTAAACGGAATGCCCATCTGGCGCAAGTACTGGTTCATAGCGACGTCGTCGTCGGTAGGTTCGTGGCGGATATCCACCAGCTGGAGCACGTGGGTCAGTAATGTGCTTTCCTGAAAATACTTTTCCATCATCTCTCCCCAGCGCTTCTTCTCCGCCTTATCCACTTTGGCAAAACCGAAGCCCGGCAAATCTACCAGATGGAATTCATCGTTAATCAGGAATACGTTGATAAGCCTTGTCTTTCCCGGTGTGGCGCTGGTTTTGCACAGTTTTTTCCGGTTGCAAAGCGTATTGATCAACGAGCTTTTCCCCACGTTGCTTTTGCCTGTTACCGCCAATTGCGGCAGGATGATCGGCGGCTCCTGCGTATAGTTCGCAAGGCTTGTAACAAAAGACGCGCTTTTAATCTCCATCGTCAGGAGCCCCGATACGCCGAGGCCGACTTAACCGGCACGGAAAGGCCGGAAATTTCCGGTATATCCGGCGTTACGGTCGGCAGCGGCGCAGTCAACGCGTTCGCGAGCACCTCATCGGTGTGTTCCACGGGGATCACGCGCACATTTTCCAACACGCTCTTTGGCACATCTTCCAGATCCTTGCGGTTCTCCATCGGGATCAGTGCCACTTTCAGCCCCGCCCGGTACGCCGCCAGCAGCTTCTCCTTTAATCCGCCGATGGGCAGCACACGTCCGCGCAGGGTGATCTCCCCCGTCATGGCAACGTCCTGCCGTACGGGAATATCGGTCAGCGCGCTCACCAGCGCCGTTGTGATGGCAACGCCCGCGGAAGGCCCGTCTTTGGGCACGGCGCCCTCCGGTACGTGAATATGAATATCATGCTTTTTGAAAAAGTCCTCCGGCACGCCCCACATCTCACAATGCGCACGTACCCAGCTGAGCGATGCCTTGGCGCTTTCCTGCATTACGTCACCCAGTTTGCCGGTTAGCTGCAGCGCTCCGGTGCCGCCCATCACGGTGCATTCCACCGCCAACGTTTCGCCGCCCACGGTGGTTACCGCAAGGCCGTTCACCACGCCGACAAGGTTCTTCTTCTCCGTAGCTTCCCGCTGGAACTGCGCAGCGCCGAGATATGTCTTCAGCTTTTTCGACGTCACAACCACGGGGGTTTTGCCGTTTTCCAGGGTTTCCACCGCGGCTTTGCGCACCACGCGGGCAAGGGTGCGCTCCAATGTGCGAACGCCTGCTTCGCGGGTATACCCTTCGATAATCTCGCTCATCACATGGTCGCTTACGGTCACGCTGCCCGCGGGCATTCCGTGCGCCTTGATCTGCTTGGGCAGCAGGTGTTTTTTCCCGATCGCGAGCTTTTCAAGGTCCGTATAGCTGGGCACCTCAATGATCTCCAACCGGTCCAGCAGAGCGGGCGGAATGGTATCCAGCGTATTGGCGGTGGTAATAAACAGTACGTGGCTTAGATCAAACGGCAGTTCCATGTAATGGTCGCGGAAAGCATAGTTCTGCTCCGCGTCCAGCACTTCCAACAGCGCCGAAGCGGGGTCGCCGCGGAAATCGCTGCTCATTTTGTCAATCTCGTCAAACAGGAATACGGGGTTTACGGTTCCCGCCTGCTTAATGCCCGCGATAATGCGGCCGGGAATCGCGCCGATGTAGGTGCGCCGATGACCGCGAATTTCCGCCTCGTCGCGCACGCCGCCCAGCGACATCTGCACAAATTTGCGGCCTACCGCTTCCGCAATAGCGCGTACGATACTGGTTTTACCGACGCCCGGAGGGCCGACAAAACAAAGGATCGGGCCTTTCATATCCTGTTTGATGCGCAGCACCGCAAGGTATTCGATAATACGTTCCTTCACCTTCTGAAGGCCGTAGTGATCCCGGTCCAGTATCCGCGCGGCGCGTTTCAGGTTCAGGTTGTCCTTGGTGGTCTTGCCCCACGGCAGGTCCAGAATCCACTCGATATACGTCCGGCTTACGCTGATCTCCGGTGTACCCGGCGCCATGTGGGAAAGGCGTTCGATCTCCTTTTCCGCTTTCTGGCGGGCTTCTTCGTTTAGCGGCGTCTTTTCAAGCTGCTCACGCAGCTCCTCAACCTCAGTGCCGTCCTTATCGCCCAGCTCCGTTTGAATGGCTTTTATCTGCTCGCGCAGGTAATAGTCCTTCTGGTTTTTCTCGATCTGTTGTTTCACGCGCGCCTGCACGCTTTTTTCCAGCTCGGCCAGCTTCGTTTCCCGCAGCAGGATGC
>JAQUXV010000305.1 GCA_028692205.1 Eubacteriales bacterium | reverse complement strand
CCGGCGGCTTTGGATAAGGAAGGAGAATGGTTTACTGCTCCTTTTTGCCCGCGTATGCGGCGATCAGCGCCAGCGCGAGCACCGCGCCCTTGACAGCGGGGAGCACGTAGTAGGATACGGCGCAGATGGTCAGGCCGTTTTCCAGCGTGGACACCAGCATGGCGCCCATGAGCGTGCCCAGCGCGTTGGGTTTTTCCGCGCCGCCGACCGAGCGGCCTACGAACACGGCTGCCAGCGACTGCATCAGGTAGTTGTCCGCGCCCATAACCTGCGCAGAGCTGCCGCGGGAAGCTACCAGAATGCCGCCGATGGCGATGAATACGGCGGTAATCATGCCCGCCAGATAGCGGTAGCCCTTCACGTTGATACCGGAGAGCTTGGCAGCCTGCCGGTTGCCGCCCATGGCGTAGATGAAACGGCCGTGCTTGGTATATTCCAGGAAGATGAAGGCGGCCAGCACACAGGCCAGCATAATGATGATGATCCACGGCGCGCGGCCGATCGCGGAGAAGGAAGCCTCCAAAGAGGTACGCACGGGGGCGCTGCCGTTGGGCAGGCGCATACCGGTGGAAACCGCGCCGCCGCCAATGTACCACTGGCCCAGGCCCTGATGCACAAACATCAGCGCGAGGGTGGCCAGCATGTCGGGGATTTTGCAGACGAGGATGAGGAACATTGTCAGCTGATACATAAGCAGAGTGGCTACGATGGTCACCAGAATGCAAGCCCACAGCGGCAGGCCGTACCACAGGTACATGCTGACAAACACATAAGATGAACAGCTTGCCAACGTACAGGCGGATAAGTCGAAGCCGTCGGGCGCCATCGTCACCGTTGCCGCGATGCCGAACACGGTCGTAATGGACATCGCGCGCAGAATATTGATCATGTTATTCTGCGACATAAAGCTGTCGCCCTTGATGAGCGTAAAGATGGCAAAGCAGAGCACCAAGGTAATAATGACAGCCCAATCCAGTAGGAACCGGAGCACTTTTTTGCCAGAGTCCGTTGTGTTTTTACCCAACGAAGCTTGCATGGTGGATCTCCTCCTGTTGTTTAGTCAATTTTCCGGGGAATTTATGCATACTTGGCGCTGCTGCCCACGGCATAATGCATAATCTCGTCTTCGTTGGTATCAGCGGTATTCAACTCCGCCATTACATGGCCGTCGTACAGCACATAGATACGATCCGTAATCGAGAGCAGCTCACCGTTCTCGCAGGAAGCGTAGATCACGCAGTTCCCCTGCTTGCTGATTTCATTGATTAACCGGAAGATATCCTGTTTCGCACCGACGTCCACGCCTTTTGTGGGTTCGTCGAAAATATATACGTCGCAATCTGCCGCCAGCCACTTCCCCACGACAACTTTCTGCTGGTTGCCGCCGGACAGATTGCGCACAAATTGTTTAATGCTGGGCGTTGCAATGCCCAAATCATTCACAAAATGAGTTGCGTTTGCTGCGGTTTTTTTTCTGTTAATGAAGGAAAGCGTACAAAATCGACCCAGACAGGCGGCCGAGAGATTGAAGTTTACGGTTTCATGTACCAGCACGCCTTCCTTACGCCGTTCTTCCGGCACGAGGGCAAAGCGGTGTTTCACCGCGCTTGTGGGTGAGTCTATTTTCAGCGTTTTTCCATTCAGGGTAATGGTTCCGGCGGTTTTTTTATACGCGCCGAACAGCGTTTTGCACAGCTCGGATTTGCCTGCGCCCACCAGCCCCGCGATGCCGATAATTTCGCCTCTGCGTACCTGAAGGGAGACGTCGTTTACCTTGCCGTCTGCGCCGGACAGGTGGGATACTTCCAGCGCGACTTCGCCAATCTCGGCTTTTTCCTTCGCAAAAATCTCTTCAAAGGTGCGGCCCAGCATCTTTTCTACAATTTCCTTGGTGGAGGTTTCTGGAGTGATGGGGGACGTGTCGACGATTTGGCCGTTACGCATGACCGTGTAATGATCGCAGATCTGCAGGACCTCGTTAATACGGTGCGAGATAAAAACGATTGCAATGTTCTCGGTAGCCTGCAGGTGTTTGACCAGGTCGAACAGCTCCGCGGTTTCGGTATCGCTCAGGGGGGCGGTCGGCTCGTCCAGAATCAGAAAGTTGCACTCCGAGGCGATGGCTTTTGCGATCAGCACCATCTGCTTTTGCGCCAGCGACAGGTTTTGGACGAGTTTTCTCACGTTCATTTCGATATGCAGGCGCTTTAGGATTTCCTGCGCGTCGCGGCGCAGCCGGGGCCAGTTGACGATGGTGTTGTGCGAATCCAGAACCAGATTGTTCAGCATTACGTTTTCCGCAACGGATAACGTGGGAACCAGCGCCGTGTCGACCTCCTGATACACAATCTGGATGCCGAGCTTTTTCGCGGCCATGGTTGTGCGCAGTTCGACCGGTTTGCCGTTTAAGTATACCTCGCCCGTATAATCGGGGTTTGCGCCTGCGAGCACTTTCATCAATGTGGATTTTCCGGCGCCGTTTGCGCCCACAACAGCGCGGATTTCGCCCGTGCTGACTTCGAAATCCACGTCCGTCAGCGCTTTGACGCCGGGAAATTCGATGGAAACATTCCGTGTTCCAAGCGTTAGCTTCTCCATAGGTTTCCCTCTTCTCTGGTGCCTTTGATTCCTTTAAGAAGGAAGCGCCGGAGCAAAGACTCCGACGCTTCCTTGTCAAGAAACAATGCTCAGATAGTCTTCTTGTGGGTTAGGCTTAGTGGATCAGGTTTTCGGGCATCCAATCGGTAACGGAGAGGTAGCCGAGGTTGCCGTACGTATCGGGGGCGACGTCGCCCAGGTTTTCCACCGTGGAATCGGCTTTCAGATCGGAAGCCAGGATGGCGGAACCGGGAACTTCAACCACGTCCACGCCGTAAGCGCCGGAAGCGGGATCGTAGATCTTGTCATACTCGCCGGCCAGTTCCAGCATCAGCAAACGCATGGCGATTTCACCGTTGAGGGTCCAGTCGGTGGTGCCGGCCGCGGTCCAGATGTCCGGGCGGGTAAGCATGTTGGTCACGTCGACGGGATCGATATCTACGGAAGCCATCGGCAGAGCCGCGCCGGTGTTGCCGTTGTAATTGTCGTTTTCAATGATCGCGTTGTACACGCCCTGGCCGTAGCAATCGTAATACACGACGGCGGCGTCCGCATCGGCACGGTTGAAGCCCTGCAGATAAGCGGCGGTTACGGCGTTGGCGGAATCAACGGTATCCTGTAAGGGTTGAATTTCGCCGGCGGTAACAATTTTTCCTGCCGCTTCATATTCTTCCCAGCCGACTTCACGGCGATCAAACGGGCTGTTGTAGTTCGGGCCGCGCCATACTTTGATGAGGCGCACGCCTTCGCCGAATTCCGCGATGAACTTGTCCAGAAGAACGGTCACAAGGCTCTTATCCTGCTGGAAGAGCTGGGTGACGCCGTCGAGCTTCTGATATTCGCCGTCGGCATAGAACTGGGTGTCGAAGCACACGAGCTTCATGTCGGGATACTTCTCAGTGATGTCCTTCAGGAACACGTAGCTGCCGTCCTTGTTGCCGTGGCTGACCAGCAAGCCGTCATAACCCGCGGCGGCGCAGCTGGAGATGGTATCCTGCCACTTGTTGATGTCGTTGTCGCAGAAGAAGTAGTCGAACTGCACGCCCAGAGCGTTGCACAGGTCCGAGCAGGAATCCTTCCACATTTGGAAGATGGTGGCTGACGTCAGCTGCATGATGTAGGCAACTTTCATGCCGGAGACGGGGTTGGTGGCCTCTGCGACGGAGGACGTGGTGCCCAGCGCGAAGAGCATTACCAAAGCCAATACGAGAGCGACAAACTTTTTCATGGTGACCCTCCTATTCAATTCTGTAGGGTT
>JAQUXV010000304.1 GCA_028692205.1 Eubacteriales bacterium | reverse complement strand
TTCATCGTGCTGGTGGCGATTTCCGTATTCGTCGTGCGCGGCATCTGCAACCGTTTATCCCGGCCGATACTGACGCTTTCAAAGGATGTTGAAAACATCAGCGAGGGCAATCTGGATTATCATTCCGACATCCGCACCGGAGACGAAATTGAGTTGCTGGGCAAGCGGTTTGAAAGCATGACCGTCTCGCTGCGCAATTACATCGACCACCTCACCCAAGTGACCGCCGAGCGGGAACGGCTGGGCGCGGAGTTAAACATCGCGGCGAAAATACAAACGGGCGCCCTGCCCCGCGCCTTTCCCGAACGCGCCGAGTTCGGCATCTACGCAACCATGATTCCGGCCCGGGAGGTTGGCGGCGATTTTTACGATCTCTTTCTGGTGGATGACGACCACCTGATGGTGGTTATCGCGGATGTTTCCGGCAAGGGCGTTCCCGCCGCGCTGTTCATGATGACCTCCAAAACGCTCCTCCGGACGCTGGCGAAAACGGGGCTTTCTCCCGCCGAGGTGCTGAACGAGGCCAATGCACGGCTTTGCGAGAACAACGACGCGGATATGTTTGTAACGGCGTGGATCGGGCTTTTACAGATTTCCACAGGCCGGTTGGTGTATGCCAACGCAGGGCACAATCCGCCCCTGCTCCGCCGCAAAGGCAACCTCTTTGCGTATTTGAAAGTCCAACCCGGTTTTGTGCTCGCGGGGCTGGAAAGCGTTCGGTATGAGCAGACCGGGACGACACTTGAACCCGGCGATTTGCTGTACCTTTACACCGACGGCGTTACGGAAGCCACCAACCCGTCCGAACAGCTTTATGGTGAACAGCGGCTGCAAGCAACGCTCGACCAGCTGGATACTGGCAACCTGAAAGCGCTTTTACTGGGCGTGAAAGCGGATATCGACGCCTTTGCGGACGGCGCGGCACAGTTTGACGATATCACCATGCTGGCTTTGCGCGTAGATGGAAGAGGTGACGGCGCATGAAACAGATCACCGTTCCGGCGAAGCTTGAAAAGCTGTCCGCTGTTCGGGCATTTGTGGAAGACGCGCTTACTAAAACGGAGAGTTCGGCAAAAGCGCGCATGCAGCTGTCTCTGGCGGCGGAGGAAGCGTTTGTGAACATCGCACGTTACGCTTACGGCAAAGAAAGCGGCAACGTATCGATATCCATAGCGATAACCGGTGTTCCGCCGCAGGCGACGCTGGTGTTTTCGGATCGGGGCATCCCCCATAATCCGCTGCGGAAACCCGACCCCGATACGTCGCTCCCCGCCGAGCACCGGGCCGTCGGCGGCCTTGGCATTTATATGATGAAGCAAAGCGTGGATGACGCGCAATATTGCTATCAAGACGGCCAAAACCGTCTGACGCTGGTCAAAAAGCTGGGCTGAAGCCGTTACCCATTGGAAAATCTGCCTGCGTTTCGCGTTTGGGCGGATTTTTTGTATATTTTCGCGCATCTTTGTCGGGCTCTGCGTGCGGGCCGGGGCTTGCTGGGCCGACGGGAATTCGGTTTTCCGCTCTAATCTTGTTTTTACTTTCTGCCGGGATTGTCCGGGTGTTTGAAATCCCTTATAATATAAGTTGTTGATTGAGTTCAGGAAGATAATGCACGAATGGAGAATGCCGATGGAGGTTACCTTCAGGTTTGCGGAGCAAACCGATGTCGCGTTGATTTTGCAGTTCATCCGGGATTTAGCCGAATACGAGCATATGTCGGATCAGGTTGTGGCGACGGAAGCGCTTTTAACCGAATGGCTGTTTGAAAAGCGAAACGCGGAAGTCATTTTTGCGGTGGAAAATGGTACGGAAGTAGGTTTTGCGCTTTTCTTTCACAATTTCTCCACGTTCCTGGGGCGTTCCGGCCTGTACCTGGAAGACCTGTTTGTAAAGCCGGAGCACCGGGGGCATGGCTATGGAAAAGCGATTCTGGCGCAATTGGCGAAAATTGCCGTCGAGCGCGGCTGCGGGCGTTTGGAATGGTGGTGTCTTGACTGGAACCAGCCCAGCATCAATTTTTATTTATCTCTTGGCGCGGAACCCATGGAGGATTGGACGGTTTACCGTATCGCCGGGGATACGCTGGCAAAGCTTGCCGCTGAATAATATACGCGCGCATGCCGGTTCGCTGCACCGCGCTCACTAGGGAATCCCCAAAACCCCTGTCTCGGCGAATTGGGCACCACGGTGGCAGCTCGCGCCGGATAGCAGCGCACGGGGCTTCTTTCGTGTAACGGTTATGCGGAAAAGTGTTTTGCTGGGCCCGGGGCCTTGCCGTTTTCGCCGTTCCACTCTGCTTTCCGGATTCAAGCTGTTGACAGAGAACAAACCGATATGTTTAACTTCATAGCAGGCCTCCGGCTTCCTCGTGCCTGTATTTTACAATCGAGTTTACGAAGGAGTGGGTGCTTATGAAAACCATTGGGATTATCGGCGGCATGAGCTGGGAGTCGACCGCAACCTATTACCTTGAAGTGAACCGTTATATCAACCAAAAGCTTGGCGGATATTACAGCGCCAAATGCATTCTTTATAACGTTCAGTATCAGGATATCAAGAACGTTCATCAAAGCGGCGACTGGGAACGCGCTGGGGACATTTTGGGCGAAGCGGCATCGACGCTCCAGAATGCGGGCGCTGATTTCGTGATTCTGGCGACGAATACCATGCATATCGTTGCGCCCAGAATACAGCGGGAAATTCAAATCCCTTTCCTGCATATTGCAGAAGTAACCGCGGACAGGCTGTTGGCGGACGGTGTGAAAACGGTGGCTCTGCTGGGCACCCGTTTTACCATGGAAAAGGATTTCTACAAGGATGTCCTCATTCGCCGCGGGATCCGCGTAATCGTTCCCACCACGGAAGAAATCGAAGCCATCCATCGCATTATCAATCAGGAATTGATTATTGGAAAAATAAACGATGCTTCCCGCCAGTATTTTGGAAAAGTCATTTCCGGTTTGAAGGAGCGGGGCGCGGAAGGTGTAATCCTTGGCTGTACGGAAATCGGCCTTCTTGTGAAGCAGCAGGACAGTGCTTTGCCCGTTTACGATACGGCCCTTATCCATGCGGATGCCGCAGCCGAGTATGCGTTGAAATAAAACGTATTCTATCGGCAGCCGGTTCGGCCTTCCGGAGCCCCGTCCAAGCGGCGGGGCTTTGACGTTTGTCTATCCTCCTGTTCGTCCGCTCCGCCGATATCGAATTTCGCACATCATTTCAGTGTGCCGGAACTGCGGAGTTTCTTCTTCCGCAACGCCCGGAACTTAACCGGTCCTCCCAATACCGGGAAGGGTTGCAACCCGGCAAAGTTTGCCGTGGCACAGGCGGAAACCGTCCGTAAGAGTATCCTCTCAATGCCGGACCATACTTCGCGTTGGCGATCGGGCTTTCGTAACCCGGCGCTGCCGCCTGTCTTTGAACCCTCGCAGTATTAATAATATTATAACTCGGCATTTTCCCGGTGCTTTTCGTTTTCCGGCAGGCGCACGTGCCCGCTTGCCTGCAATGACCACCACAAGGCAAGCCCGCCTCACGCGCGATGTGGATGGGCCCCGCACGGTTCCGTACAGCCACGAATCCGGCTGCTCGCTGCATTATACGGGGGCAAGAGCCTATCCCTTATCGGTACCGAACTCCATGCGTTACGGGGTAAATTATTTTCCAATTTTCAGGCCTATTTATTTTTTAACAATGTGTAGATTTTGACGAAAGTATGTTATAATAGCACCGTTACCAACTTCGTTGTAACAAATGTGCCTTTTGGTTTTGATCTCGTTGAGTAACCGATTGTGAAACCATTTGCTATAACAAGAATACTCGACGACGAGATCAACTTGATCAGGAGGAATTTCATGTA
>JAQUXV010000303.1 GCA_028692205.1 Eubacteriales bacterium | reverse complement strand
GATCGCTTCAGCGAAGAACTGTATCTGACGAACGAAACGGGCAGCATGCTGTACCACAAGTATGCAGAAAAAATGCCCATCATCGATTACCATTGCCATCTGCTGCCGCAGGAGATGTACGAAAACCAGCGTTTCGAAGATTTGGGCGAGATGTGGCTGAAGGGCGACCATTATAAATGGCGCGTGATGCGTACCTTCGGGATTGAGGAGCGGCTGATCACCGGCGAGGCGAGCTACTATGATAAATATATGGCGTTCGCGAAAATTCTGCCACAGCTGATCGGCAACCCTATTTACATCTGGTGCGCGCTGGAACTGAAGCGTTATTTTGACATCGACGAGCCGCTTTCCGCACGAAACGCGCAGGCGATTTACGACCGCACCAAAGCGCTGATTGTTGAAAAGAACATGACGCGCCGCTGGTGTATGGAACACAGCAACGTCGAGCTGGTATCCACTACCGAGGACCCGACGGACACGCTGGAGTACCATTTCAAAATGCGCGAGCAGGCTTATCCTACAAAGGTGATTTCCGCTTTCCGCCCGGATAATGCCATGTTTGTGGAACGGAGCGGTTTTCCGGCCTACATGCAAAAGCTGGCTGCGGCGGCGGAGACGAATGTGGGCAGCTTCCGGCAGATGATCGACGCGTTGGAAAAACGGCTGCAGTTCTTCCGCACCATCGGCACCACCGTTTCGGACGACGGGATTCCGGAACTGCATTGGGCCGATTATACGCCGGAGGAAATCGAAGCCATCTGGCAAAAGGCGATGCGCGGCGAGCCGATCGGGAAACACGAGCAAAACCAGTACACCAGCGCTTTCCTGTTTGAAATGGGCCGCCTGTACCACCGCAACGGGTTTGTAATGCAGCTGCATATCGGAACGTATCAGAATTGCAACCGGTTGGGCGTGAAAAAGGTCGGGGTTTCCTGCGGATACGACTGTATCGACGATTCTTCCGAAATTCAGGGCGTGGGCGAATTGCTCAACCGATTGACGGAGGCGGATTGCCTGCCAAAAACCATCCTGTATCCGTTGGACGGCATGAAGCTGGAAAGTTATGCCGTGCTGGCGGCGGGTTTTTGCGAGGCGGGCACGCGCGCCAAGGTGCAGTTGGGCGCGCCGTGGTGGTTCAACGATCAGGCTTTCGGGCTGGAGCGTCAGTTTGCGGCCGCGGCAAACCTGTACCCGATCAGCCTGTCCGTGGGGATGCTGACGGACAGCCGCAGCTTTATTTCCTACCCGAGGCACGAGCTATATCGCCGGGTGCTTTGCAATTATCTAGGCCAGCTGGTGGAGCGCGGTGAGTATTTCGGCGGTGAGGAAGAATTGAAAAAGACTATTGAAAACGTATGCTACAATAACGTAAAAGAGTTTTTCGGTTTCTGATTTTACAGCAGAAGCGCCCGTTGCCGGAGCCATCCGGCGGCGGGCGCTTTTTTCTGCATACCCATTGACGTTTTTCTCTTTTTTGGTTATATTAGGGGTAAGATGTACGTACAAATAAACGACGGCGGGGAGGGCGAACTATGGCAACAGCGGGGCGGGAACCTGCAAACCCGGGAACAAAGGCGGGAAACGCGATTGAACTGATCCCGGATGACCATGGCGTTTACCGCTGGACGTATGAAATGAACCTGTTGAAAAACCCGGTGGTCGGGCTGACGGTGCTGAAAATCTTCGCGTCGATCCTTGCGGGGATTGCGTTGTTCCTGTTCTTTCTCACGCTGGGGGAGGGCTTTGCGGAGGCGGCCGGGGTGTTTGTACGGATGATCGGTTACGGGCTGCCGGTGATCATCGTACTGGTACTGCTGGCGCTTGGCATTACGGCGCTCCTCCAGGGGGGAAGCTATCGGGTGCAGTTTACGATGGATGAGCATGGCATAACGCATCGGCAGGATAAGGCGCAGTTTGTGCGCGCACGAAAGGCTGCGGGATGGACCGCGCTGCTGGGTTCGCTGGCGGGCAACCCTTCCGCGACGGGCGCAGGGATATTGGCGGGCTTGAAAGGCGCTTCGAAAAGCGATTTCAGGAAGGTGAAATCCATTAAGCCGAGGCGCGTGTTCCATACGATATTATTAAGGGGCGGCATGGAGTTCAACCAGATTTATGCGGCGCCGGAGCAATATGAATTTGTGCTTGCCTACATCCGTGCGCACTGCCCGAAGGCCGCCGGGAAATAGCGCCGGGGCCGCAACCTCCACGCGCCGGATGGATATAGAGGGGAACACGGCGCCGCCGTGATGCATACGGTATAACGCCGGTTATCCAGACCGCCGTAGTGCGAAGGTAACGGCGTATCCCCGCCGCCCGCCCAACTGTCCGTGGACAGGACGGCTGCGAAATAACAAC
The DNA here is from genome assembly GCA_028692205.1 of Eubacteriales bacterium. Next base: position 1,508 of record JAQUXV010000303.1, on the reverse strand, counting down.
AGACAGATAACCTACAGTGGATTCAATAAGGAGGAATTGTTGATGCTCAGGGATTACGAATTTTGGTTTGTGGTTGGTTCTCAGTTCCTGTACGGCCCCGAGGTGCTGGACACCGTAGCGGCGCGCGCCGCTGAAATGGCGGATAAGATGAACGCGGGCGGGAAATTGCCCTGCAAGATCGTCTACAAAGTGACGGCTAAAACCAATCAGGAAGTTACGGATTTGGTGCGGGAAGCCAACTATGATGATCGTTGCGCCGGTGTGATCACCTGGTGCCACACCTTTTCGCCCAGCAAAATGTGGATCAATGGGCTGGCGTCGCTGCAAAAGCCGTACTGCCATCTGGCTACGCAATACGGCGAGGAAATCCCCAACGAGCAGATCGATATGGATTTCATGAACCTGAACCAGGCCGCCCACGGGGATCGCGAGCACGGGTTCATCGCGGCCAGACTACGGATGCCCCGCGAGGTGATAGCCGGATATTGGAAAGATGAAAGCGTGCAGACCCGCCTTGGCGAATGGATGCGCGCGGCGGTCGGCGTGGCCGTATCCAAGAGCCTGAAGGTGATGCGCTTCGGCGACAACATGCGCGAAGTGGCCGTAACCGAAGGCGACAAGGTGGAAGTGCAGATTAAGCTTGGCTGGCAGGTGAACACCTGGCCGGTCGGCACGCTGGTGGAGTACATGGACGACGTGACCGAAGCGGAAATCGACGCGCTGGTGGATACCTACCGTGCCGCGTACACCGTAAGCACCGGCGATATGGGCTCAATCCGCTATCAGGCGCGCGAAGAAATCGCGATGAAGAAGATGCTGGACGAGGAAGGCTGCAAAGCGTTCTCCAACACCTTTCAGGATCTGTACGGCATGAAACAGCTGCCGGGTCTTGCCTCCCAGCATTTAATGGCTCAGGGCTACGGCTACGGCGGCGAAGGCGACTGGAAGGTTGCCGCCATGACCGCGATCATGAAGGCCATGGGTGAAGGGAAAAACGGCGGCACGGCCTTTATGGAGGATTATACGTACAACCTTGTCAAGGGGAACGAGTTCAGTCTTGGCGCGCATATGCTGGAGGTTTGCCCCTCTGTTGCGAAAGCGAAGCCCCGCATCGAGGTGCATCCGCTGGGCATCGGCGACCGCGAGCCCCCCGCCCGGTTGGTGTTTGAAGGCCATGCGGGCAAAGCGATTGTGGTGAGCCTTGTGGATATGGGCGGACGGCTGCGGCTGATCTGCCAGGATATCGAATGCATCGACCCGGTGATGGATATGCCCAATCTACCCGTGGCGCGTGTGATGTGGAAGCCGGAACCGAGTCTGACCACCGGCATCGAGTGCTGGGTTACCGCGGGCGGTGCGCACCATACCGTGCTTTCCTACGACGTTACGGCGGAACAGATGCGCGAGTGGGCGAACATGATGCAGATTGAGTACGTACATATCGGCAAGGATACCACGCCCGAAAAGCTGGAGGATGAGCTGTTCGTAAAGGATTTGGCCTGGAAACT
>JAQUXV010000302.1 GCA_028692205.1 Eubacteriales bacterium | reverse complement strand
AACAACTCGCCCGCTTCGCACGCGCTGCCCACCAGAATGCCTTCGCGGTATTTGGTAATCAGGTGGCGCGGCATGTTCGGGTGGCGATGGAAGTAGTGTACGTGCCCTTCGCTTACGAGGTGGTTCAGGTTTTCCATGCCCTTCTGCGTGGTACACAGCAGGATGATGTGGTGCGTATCGCTCATGCTTTCGCCCTGCACAACGCCGTCTACCGACGAGAGGGTTTTCGCGCCGCGCTTTTCCAGCTCACCGTACATCACTTGCAGGCATTTGGCGGTAGCTGCCGCATCGTGTACGGCGCGGTGCGCGTTTTTTAGCGACACGCCCAGCTGGCGGCATACCGCGCCCAGCTTGTAGCTTCGCCATTGCGGATACAGCCTGCGCGCCAGCACCAGCGTATCCACCACGGGTGCGTGAAAGCCCACGCCCATGCGGGCGCACTCCGCTTCCAGAAACGAGATGTCGAACGGGGCGTTGTGCGCGACTACCGTGCAATCCCCAATGAAGTCGAGCAGCTTTTTCACGCCCTCGGCGGGGCTTTCCTTGCCGCGGAGCATCAAATCGCTGATGCCGGTAATTTCCGTGATTTTGGGTTTCAGCGGCACACCCGGATCGCAAAGCAGGCTAAGTTCCTCTTTCAGTTCACCGTTTTCCAGCTTTACCGCGCCGATTTCGATGATGCGGTCCACCGCGGAGGACAGGCCGGTGGTTTCAAAGTCCAGCACCACCGTCGCCTGTGAAAGCGGGCGGTCATCCGCGTCCTTCACCAGCGGGATCAGGTCGCAAAGGTAGCCTTCCACGCCCGGAATGAACTTGATGTTGTTTTTCTTCGCCGCGCCGAACGCCGCGGGAAACGCCTGCGTAACGCCGTGGTCGGTAATCGCCACGGCGGGATGGCCCCATTTGGCGGCCTGTGCCACAAGGTCGCCCGCGTCGGCGGTGGCGTCCATAGCGCTCATGGTGCTGTGCATGTGCAGTTCCACGCGCTTTTCGCCTTCCGGCGCAAGGTCCTTGCGCTCAGGCTTTGGCATCTGCTGCATATCCCGCACGGCGATGGAAAGGTCGCCCACAAAGGTGTCCATGCGGCAATCGCCCCGGATGCGGACGCGAATGCCGTTTTTAATCAGCTCCACCTGCTGGGCCACGCGTTCCTTCTCGGCATCGGTAGGGGGTGTTGGCGTTTCGCCCATGCCCGCGCGCCGCATGCGATAGTTGTAAAACGCTTTACAGTAGATGGTGGAGGTATCGTCGCCCAGCGCGAAGGTAACCAGCACCGTTTCGCCGCCTTTGAGCTCCTTGGGCTCGTTTACGCCGATAATTTCGCCTTCCACCACCACGATGCCGCTGTCCTCCAACAGCTCCCCGATAGGCACGGGGTTATCCGCGATGGAGCGCCCCTTGAGCACCGTGCCCCGTTTGGGCGCGGCAGGTTTTTCCGGTTTATCAGCTTTTTGGGGCACGGGTTTGGGCGCCTCCGCCGGTGCGGGCACGGCGGTTTCCGCCGTGGCTTCGGCGGCGTGAGGGTTGTTCGCGCGGTTCTCCGCTTCCTCCGCGGCGCGGCGGCGCGCGGTTTCGGCGCGCATTTTCTCCACCCAGGCTTCACGTTCGCCGCATTTCACTAGCGTGATGTCCCGCCGGATGCGGAAAATGTCCCACACGGCCTGCGCGAGTTTCTCATCCAGATGGTTGCGGCGGAAAAACGAGATGGAAAAATCGTCCGGGCAGGTAAGCAGAATGCGGTTCTGATCCACGCTCCAGCCCACGTCGTCCAGCCAGGTGCGAAGCGCCGGGCTTTGGCGGCGCAGAAAATCCTTCAGTACGGGGGTGTACGCGCCGATATCGGAAATGAAGTTCTCCGCAAGGCCGGGGGAGGCGACGCGAAGCGCAATCCGCATTTTGGGGAACAGCGAGTTCAGCCGGTTTTCCAGCGCCAAAAAATCGCGCTCCGCCACCAGCGAATCGCTTAAAAAGCTGAAATAGGCTTTGTTGTCCGACTTGCGGTAAAGCACGCGCTCCACGTGCAGTTTACCCCGCAGCGGCGGCATCGTTTCTTCCAGAACGTGGATGAGTTCGGCCTTGTTCAAAACGGCATCCCTTTCCTGTAACGGATGTTTCCGGCGGCATTCCGCCGTTTTCAGAGTAAATAAACACACCGCCCGCGGCATTGCCGGCGAAAACGCTAAACGGCTGGTAAAATCTATCAGTCGGGTTTCTTTTAATAAGATAACGGAGGCCGAACCGGCGAGCAAATGCCGGTGCGGACCATGCCGTTTGCGAACCGGACTATTCCCGTTCCTTCGCGATGCGCAGGGCGCGCTCGATTAGAATTGCAGCCAGATCGCCCTCCACCCGCTCCGGGGCTTTGCCTTTTTCAAAAATCGCGCCGACGGCATAATTGCCGCCTTCGCCGCCGGGGGCTTGCCCCTCGGCCAGCCCGCCGCCCGCGAGGCCGATATCGGCTTCCCGCGCTTCGCCCGGGCCGTTGACCACGCAGCCCATCACCGCGACGGTCATGGGCACGCGCACGTTGGCGAGCGCCTTTTTCACCCGCAGGGCGATGGCGGTAACATCAATGCTGGTGCGCCCGCAGGTGGGGCAGGAAATCACGTTCACATAATCCTTGCGCAGACCGCAGGCTTTCAAAATGTCGATGCCCGCGGTTACCTCCGGCACGGGGTCGCCGGTGAGGGAGACACGGATGGTATCGCCGATGCCGTGCAGGAGCAGGCTGCCGATGCCGATCGCGCTTTTAATGTTGCCGTCGCCGGGCAGCCCTGCTTCGGTAACGCCCACATGCAGCGGGTAATCGGTTTTGGCGGCGGCCAGCTCGTAGGCAGCTACGGTGAGGGGCACATCCGTCGCTTTCAGGCTCAGCACGATATCGGTAAAGCCGGTCGCCTCCAGCAGGCGCGCGTGCCGGAGCGCGCTTTCCAGCATGCCGTTCGCGGTTACCCCGCCTTCGCGGCGGAGGATTTCCTTTTCGATGGAGCCGCTGTTGACCCCGATACGGATAGGCGCGTGATGGGCCCTTGCGCAATCCGCCACAAGCTTCACTTTATCCGCGGAGCCGATGTTGCCGGGGTTGATGCGCACCTTGGCCGCGCCGCGCTCCAGCGCGCCCACGGCCAAATCGGCGCGGTAGTGGATATCGGCTACGATCGGGACGGGCGAACCGTCCACAATTTCACGAAAGGAGAGCAGGCAGGCATCGTCGTACACGCTGACGCGCACAATGTCCGCGCCCGCGTCGGCCAGCGCGCGCACCTGCGCGAGCGTGGAAGCGGCGTTGCGGGTGTCGGTGTTGGTCATGCTTTGTACGGTTACGGGCGCTCCGCCGCCGATGGGCACGGAGCCGATGAAAAACGCGCGGGTCGTGCGCATGGGCTCACTCCTTTTCACGGGCAATGTAGAGGGGGCGGCGCTTGGTTTCCAGATAGGTTTTACTGAGGTACTGCCCCAAAATGCCGATGCAGAACAGCTGAATGCCGCCCAGCAGAAGAATGATGCAGATCATCGCGGGAAAGCCCGCCACGGGGTCGCCCCAGATAAGGGTTTTAATAAAGAAATATAAAATCAGCACAAACGCCAGCAGGCAGACAACCAGGCCCATCACGCTGGCGATGGCCAGCGGCGCGGTGGAAAACCCGATAATACCGTCCAGCGAGTACACCAGCAGCGACCAGAACGACCACTTGGTTTCCCCGGCCGCGCGCTGTGCGTTTTCATACTCCAGCCATTTGGTTTTGAACCCTACCCAGCTGAAAATGCCTTTGCTGAAGCGGCTGACTTCCTTTAAGGAAAGGATGGCGTTCACCATCTGGCGCGTCATCAGGCGGTAATCCCGCGCGCCGTCCACCACTTCCGTCTTGCTGATGCGGTTGATGAGCCGGTAAAACTT